>JAGCRE010000089.1 GCA_017964865.1 Alphaproteobacteria bacterium
GTTCTGAAACCGATTCGAAAATTGGGCCAAACATACGGCATGGACCACACCATGATGCCCAAAAGTCAACCAATGTTATACCATTGCCAGTTAATTCGGCAAAGTTTTCGTCATTTGCGTGTTTAAGTGCCATGTTTTTTTCTCCTTGGTTGTTGATATTCGGGCAAAGTGTATTATAATCGTCAAAAAAAGCAAGAGAAAACATAAAATGAATAAAATCATATACTTAGATGCCGCAGCCAGTGCATTAAAGCCAAATGCGGTTATTGATGCAGAACGTGACTTTCTGGTTAACTCTTACGCTAACACTGGGCGGGGGGTATGCGTGCGTTCCGCTATGGCGGATAAAATGCTAAGCGATGCACGTCGTTTTGTCGCAGATTTTATTCATGCAAAACCGACCCAGGTTATATTTACATCGGGCACAACAGATGCAATGAATCGAATCGTCAATATTGTGTGTGGTTTGCGTTCGATTAAAACGGTGGCGGTGTCTGATATTGATCATCACAGTGCACGTATGCCTTGGGAAAATGTTACAAGAAATAGTAATGTAAAATTGGTTAAAATACCATTAACCGAAAATTACGATATTGATTATGACAAATTGCCAAATGTCGATGTGATGGTTATTACAGCAATGTCTAATGTGTTGGGTGTGCCACAAGATGTTGAAAAAATTATCGCAAATGCACACCGGCAAAATCCAAATGTTATAACGATTGTTGATGCGGCCCAATATGTTGCACACAACCAAATTGATGTTGATGCGTGGGGGTGCGACTTCCTGTGTTTTTCGGGACACAAGATTGCTAGTGACACCGGGGTTGGGGTAATGTATATAAAAAATCCAGATTCGTTTTTGCCCGATAAATTTGGTGGTGGTATGGTGCAAACAATATCGGGTGACAATTGGTTAATTGACGAATCGCCCAATAAGTTTGAAGCCGGAACATTGCCATTAACCCAGATTGCAGGTTTGCCCACCGCGATTGCTGAATGGCAAAAATGGTCGGGTGGGGTGGACATTATTAATTATATATATGATGAATTATCAAAGATGCCACGTATAAAGTTGTTAACGAATCGCGACGCAAAAATCATATCGTTTGTTGTTAATGATATGCATGTGTTGGACTTTGGTGCGTTGATTGGTGCAAAAAATGTTTGTGTGCGTGTGGGCAATATGTGTGCGTCGTGGATACATGCTGCTATGAATGTGCCGGGGTCGATTCGAATTTCTGTGGGTCCATGGAATACAATAGAAGACGCCAAAACAGTTGTTGAAATAATTCGGGGGATTGTTGCGTAATGCAGGTTACACGTGATGACATTATTGATGCATTGAAAAAAATATATGATCCCGAAATACCGGTGAATATTTGGGACCTGGGGTTGGTGTATGATATCGATATTAATGATAAAGAAATTTTAATTAAAATGACATTTACCAGTCCAACATGTCCAATGATGGAAGAAATTTTATCAATGGTAAAACAAAATGTCGAATCTGTTGTATGCGGGACACCGGTGCGTGTAGAGCTGGTTTGGGACCCACCATGGAATTTATCAATGATGTCTGATGCGGCACGTATTGAACTGGATTTGACCGAAGGGGGGTGGTAATAAAATGACATACGATGAAATCAAAAATACTTTATTGGCGATTGATGATGCAGCGTTGCGTTTGGAAATGGTGATGGATATTGGTAGTCAAATGGACCATGTTCCCGATGGGGCGGTATGCAATGAAATTTTGGGGTGTGCATCGCATGTTGAAATTTGTAGACAAGGTAATCAATTCTTTGGCGTTGCCGATTCGGCAATTGTGCGTGGAATTGTTGCGATAATGATTGCAATGGTTAACGGAAAATCGCCCAGCGAAATCAAGCAAATGGACCTTTTGGGGATGTTTAATGCGTTAAATATCAATATTGGGGCGGGGCGATTAAATGGGGTGAATTCAATGATTCGCTTTTTACAGAATTTATGATAAAATCATTAAGAATAAAATCAGGCGTGGGATATGAACGAAGACGAGAAAATGTATAACATTGGTATATGGGCAATTGGAATCGCCATTGTTATGACGGTCGTGTTGCAGGTGTGTTACAGAACGCAAAATCGTGTTTTGAAACGTGTGCATGCAGATATTCTTGCCACAAATCGCCAAATTGCAATTGATGAAACAAAATTTGCAGAATTTGTTTTGCCAACATCACTGCGTGATCGGGTTACGACAATTGTTCCACGTGCAGAAACGATTGGCTTTCATAAAAATATAACAATAAACGAACTGGCGAATCGAAAATAATGTTTGAAATAGGACACGACATTTTAAAACACAAATTAAAAGATGCACGTGTGCATCGTGATAATGCACGTCGGCTTTCATTTGTGTTCTTTGTGTTCTATGCTTTGTTTGGGGCATTTATTGTGCGGACGTTGTTTTTGGGAATTGATGGAAATGATGTTCGACGTTACAACGGTGATTCTGGAATTGTTTCACGTGCCGACATTGTTGATCGTTGGGGTCGTGATATATTGGCCAAGGATATTATGTCGGGGCATATAATTGTGCGACCGGTTGCAATTGGTGACGATGAAAAAAATATCGCAGCACAAACCATACATCAAATCTTGCCATATAAATATCCGTTACAGCGGGCATTAGAATTGGTGAATTCTGACCGAAAATTTGTATATTTGGAAAAAAATGCCAGCGATGAACATCGCAAGATAATCAAAGAATCTAAACTTTATGGGCATGGTTTTGATATTGAACCGGTGCAAATGCGTAAGTATCCAAAACGTCGTCTGTTTTCACATGTTGTCGGGTTTGTTGGTGCGAACAATCATGGACTTGAAGGGGCCGAACGCACATTTGATGAATACTTGGTTGAAAATACCGACCCGTTGCGGTTGTCGGTTGATACGCGTGTCCAAACGGTCTTTTATGAACAGTTATCAATCGCAATGAATAAATATGGTGCACGTGGGGCGATGGGGTTGTTGATGAATTCACGAACTGGTGAAATGGTTGCGATGGTATCTCTGCCAGATTTTGATCCAGAAAATAAAGATTTAGATCCGGTTGCAAATCGTATGTTTAAACCAATGCGTGCGTTGTATGAAATGGGGTCTATATTCAAGATATTCAATACCGCACTGGCATATGAAAACGGAATTCACAAAGAATACTTTATTGCCAAACCATATAAGTTATACGATAAATTTGGTCGTGTCACAGCGACAATTGGCGACGTTCGTTCGTTCAAACCGCCGCGTCCAAATTTAAATGTTGATGAAATTATGTTGCATTCGTGTAATGTGGGCAGTGCACAAATCGCACTTGATTTGCCAGATGGTGCACAGAAAGAATTCTTTCATCGTTTGCATCTTGATGAACGGTTGGAATTAGAATTTGGAACAACTGAAAAATCATTAATGCCACGTAAATGGGGACCGGTTGAACGTGCGACGGTATCGTTTGGACATGGTATATCGGTTACACCAATGCATCTGTTGCTGGCGGTGAACGCAATGACAAATGGTGGTATATATGTGTATCCAACATTACAGCGAAGGTCATTAGGTGCGGTAAACGGTGAACGTGTGTTAAGTCCCGATATTTCTGAAAAACTGCGTGAGATTATGTTTCGTATTACCGAAGAAACCAGTGGTAAAAAAGCCCAGGTTAAGGGTATTGCTATTGGTGGTAAAACGGCGACTGCGGAAAAACGTGACGCAAATGGTAAAATTGATAAAACGCGGAATTTAACAGCATTTGCGGGGGTGTTCCCGATAAATGCACCACAATATGTTTTGTTGGTGATATTGGATGAACCAAAGGCGGTCAAAGAATCTTTTGGTCTGCGGACGGCGGCGTGGAATGCGGTGCCGACGGCGGGAAAAATCATTGATGGGATACTGCCTTTGCTTTTTGAATAAAATTATATTATAATACCCCTGATAATAAAAAAGAGAACATAGTGAAACAAATAGTGGAAAAATCCATGCTTGGTCGGGCATGGGTGATTGATGCGTATGAAAATTCAGATGATAACACATATGCGACCGACCATTTGGTGGAAAAAATTCTGTCCAGTCGTGGCATTGTTGATTCTGCAGATGTTACAGAATTTTTAAACCCCAGTGTTAAATATATGCCCAATCCGTCCACATTACGTGATATGGATGTAGCGGTGCGTATAATTGCCGATGCTGTTTTGGCACACGATAAAATTGCAGTCTATGGTGATTACGATGTTGACGGTATAACCGCAACAGCGATAATGATAAAATACCTGCGGACGATGGGGGCGGATGTTATTTGGCACCTGCCGACACGTGAAGGCGAAGGTTATGGTTTAAATATTTCTGCAATTGATGAAATCGCAAATAATGGTGCAAAACTGATAATCACTGTTGATTGCGGAATAAGTGGCATAGCCGAGGTTAAACATGCCAAAGAAATTGGTTTGACCGTTGTCGTTACCGACCACCATTCCCCAGATGATGAATTGCCCCCCGCTGATGCAGTTGTGAATCCAAAACGCAGTGACGATACATCTGGGGTTGAATATATGGCCGGTGTTGGTGTTGCGTTTATGACATTGGTTGCATTACGTCGCGAATTAAAATCGCGTGATATAAGTGATGAATTACGTGAAAAAATTGCAAATACAGATTTGCGTGATTATCTGGACTTTGTCGCGTTGGGAACAATCTGTGATACGATGCCATTGATAAAACAGAACAGGGCGTTTGTAAAATCGGGCCTTAAAATTATGAACCGTCGCCAGAATCTGGGACTGCGTGTTTTAATGGATGTGGCAAAGGTTAAAAATGCAACAGTATATGCAGCGGGATTTGTGATTGGACCACGTCTTAATGCCGCCGGACGTTTAGAATCGGCAGCACCTGCATTAGATTTGTTGTTGACCGATAATCAATTAATTGCGGCTGATTTGGCAGACAAATTAGATAAATTAAACCAGAAACGTATTGATATCCAGAATTCAATAATGTTGCGTGCAACCGAAATGGCAGATGTATGTTGTGCGTCTGGAAAACATAGTTTGTTTATTTGTGGCGAAAATTGGAATGGTGGTGTTATGGGAATAATTGCCGGCCGTTTAAAAGATAAATACAATATGCCATCTTGTGTTGCGACAAAAAGCGATGGAATTATAAATGGATCTGGGCGTTCAATTGCGTGTGTCAATTTGGGGGGCATTATTCACCAGGCTTTATTGGCCGGCATTTTAACCGAAGGTGGTGGACATGCCGCAGCCGCAGGATTTTCATTAAAGGCGGACCAGGAAAATGATTTTTGTGATTTCCTGGAAAAGGCAGTTTTGGAACAACTAAATGGCAAATCGCCCATGGGGGAAACATCGGTTGATGCAGAAATGGATGCGACCGGGGCAACATTGGATTTGGTTGAGAAAATGTCGGTCCTTGAACCATTTGGCCAGGGCAACCCAGAACCAACACTTGTGTTACATGGGGCAATGTTGGGTTTTG
Source organism: Alphaproteobacteria bacterium (assembly GCA_017964865.1). Next base: position 5,530 of record JAGCRE010000089.1, read on the forward strand.
TTAAAACAATGGGAAATGGTTCCCACGTGTGTGGAAATTTGACAACCAGTCGTGGAAACCAATTATCGTTTGTTGGGTATAACCTGGTTGGGACGCCAGTTGGTGATTTTTTACTGGACGGGACAAATAGAAACACTAAAATATTAGTATTAGGCAAATTAAAGAAAAACGAGTATAACGGTCGTGTTACGCCTCAATTTTCTTTGGAAGATATTGCGTTGGGATAAATGAAACAAAATATAAAAATCTTGGACGAAAAATTACGTAATGCGAAAAGCATTGCAATAATGGCACATAAAAATCCAGATGGCGATGCGTTGTGTTCTGTGCTGGCGTTGTCGCATTTGATTGAAAAAAATTATGGTATCAAATGCGTGTGTATATATGACGGAAACGCACCGGACTATTTGGATAATGTTCCATTACGTAAAGAAATGCATGCGTGGTCGCATTTGGAAATATCTAATCCGTTTGATGTTGCAATCTTGGTGGACTATGGTGCGGAGCACCAGGTTGGTGGTCCGTTGGAAATTGTTAAAAATGCCCATTACGTTATTGAAATTGATCATCATAAAAACGATAACAAAATTGCAACATTGTGTTTGGATGATGAAAATGCCGACGCGGTGGCGGTCGTGTTGTATCAAATTATGAAAAATGCAAAATGGCAAGATGATATTGATGTGCGTGATTTAATGGCAATTTCAATTTTGACAGACACCGGGAATTTCAAATTTGCAAAACAGCCCGAAACATTATCGATAATGGCCGATTTAATTGCGGGCGGTGTTTCAATTCGTCGATTGGTTGAATTAATGAATAACAAACCACGCAAGGCTGTGCTGGTTGAAGCACGTGCAGCTGGGGCGGCTGAATTTTTCTATCACAATCGTTTGGCGGTGGCGATAATTAATCGTCGTGATTATCGCGATATGGACGGACGTGGTGAAATGGTGTTGAATTTGCTGGGGCAAATTCATGGGGTTGAATATATTGTTCTGTTAAAGGAACAGAAAGAAAATCAAATCGGTATTTCAATACGCAGTCGCGGTGCCGCGATTGATGGTATTGCAACATCGTTTGGTGGTGGTGGACATACCCAGGCCGCTGGGGCAGTTGTGCGTGGGGAATCGCTGGAAAATGTTCGTGAAAAAATAATAAATGCGTTTAAGGGAATGTAGAAAATGAAAAAATTATTTTTGGCAATTTTAACAATCTTTGTTTGCAATACGTCATTTGCGGTTGTTGATGATGCGTTGGTTGGTCGTGCGGAAAAATACCTGAACGGTATATCGGGATTGGCCGGTGATTTTGTCCAGGTGTCTGGTTCCCGAATGGACAAAGGAACTTTTTCGATGTTACGTCCGGGACGTGTGCGTTTGGACTATGACAATATGCCGGTGCAATTAATTGCCGATGGCAAAGATTTATATTTCTTTGACAAATCATTGGATCAAATTACGACGGTGCCATTGACCAGCACCCCAGCCGGAATTTTAATCAGGAAAAACATCGATTTGAAAAATTCTGATATTCGTGTTGTGGAAACAAAAACAGATGCAAATACTTTTTCATTAAAGATGAATTTACGTGGCCAGGAAGGTTTGGGACATATGACCGTTGTGTTTGATTCTAAACCGGTTAAATTAAATTCGTGGAGTGTTGTTGATGCAACAGGGGCCAAGACAGATGTTGTGTTTAATGGTCTGCATCCAAAAACAAGTTTTGGTAAAAACTATTTCCAAATTCAACGACACAAGACAGTCAGCACCAGTGGTGGTGATGATTTCTATGACTAAGGGGCGATTATGTTTGGAATCAGCATGGCCGAATTTATTGTGATTGTTGTTGTGGCGGTGTTGGTTATACCCAGTGATAAATGGCCCGATGTTGCCCGTTTTGTTGCAAAGATTGTTAAATTTGTTCGCGGTATTATTTGGAAAATTACCGATGCATCGGAACAAATTAAAACACAAATTGATTTGGAAAAACCAATCGATGATTTATTGAAAACCACAACCGACGATATTTTGGCGGACTTTTCATCAAAACGAAAACCCATTAAAAAAGCATCTAAGTCGGTTAAAATAAACAAGAAAACAACGGGACGTAAAAAATGAAGAAAATGACAATGATGCAACATTTTTCTGAATTGCGTCGTCGTATATTGTGGACGTTTGTTGTGTTTATTTTTGCGGCTGTGTTTGGTTGGTTTGTATCGCCAGTGATACAAGATTTTTTATCGGCACCATTGATGAATGTGTGGCCCGATGGTGCAATGTTGTATTCTGGCATCGCGGATGGATTTATGATACGAATGTCAATGGCATTTCTGGTTGCGATTATTGTTGTGATACCGGTCGCATTGTGGAATCTGTGGATGTTTGTTGAACCGGGGTTAAAGGGGTGTGAACGTCGGTTTATATTTCCAATTTTAATCTTGTCACCGATATTGTTTCTGCTGGGGGCGGGGTTTGCGTTTTATGTGCTGTTACCATTTGTGTTTAGATTTTTTATTAACATAAACGAATCGTTATCTGTGCCATCTTTGTTATTGCCGGTGGCACGTGATTATTTATCTTTTTCAATAAATTTATTAAAGGTTTTTGGTATCGCATTTCAATTACCGTTGGTTATGGTAATGCTGAATCGGTTGGGAATATTATCGCGTGCACGCGTTGTTCAAATGCGTCGATATGCGATTGTGATAATTGCAATTTTGGCCGCAATGGTAACACCCCCAGATATCGTATCCCAGATTTTACTGGCGGTGCCGATGTGGTTGTTGTTTGAATCGGGAATTTTATTTATGCGTGATAAATAACGTATCGCATAACTGTTTATTTGTTGCCGAATTTGTGATATAATTTCGGTGTGAAAAAATTTGTATTGTCTTTATTGTTTGTTGTTACGGCATGTGATTTACAACCGAAAATAACGGCATTGCCCGATACGGTTGGTGAATTTATTTCGTCGCGTTATCCAACATTGTTGGCAGATCCAACGGCTCAGCCCGAAATTTATAATTCTGCTGCCACAGACTATGGGGTGTATGCGTCGCCTGAAATTTATGGTGCGGGCGATGTTGATGACTATGTTTTGTATTCCAGTGTTGATGACTATATCGTGCCACCACAACCAGCGGAAGAAGAACCTTTGGCAGAATCGTTTGAAGAAACCCCAGAATCGACCGATACGGTTTACGATGAAAAAGAAGACGATATTTTATCCAATGAATTTGAAAGCGATGATGTGTTATCTGTCCCAGATAAAAAACAAGACGTGACAGAAAAACCAGACGAAAAAGAAGCACAAAAAGATGAAGATATTGCGTGGGACGAAAATGCAAATACCAATGATAAATTAGACGTTCCGGCATATACCAAAGAAAACGATAACCCCGATGTCATAACGGTTGCACGTGGTGATACATTGTATGTGTTGGCGAAAAAATATAACACAAGTGTTGATGAATTAGCAAAGCTAAATGATTTGAAAGAACCGTATAAATTATTGGTTGGACAGAAACTGCGTATTCGTGCGGCGGCAAAACCAGAAGCAAAACCAGAAGTAAAACCCGCCCCAGAATCAAAACCAGAACAAGTTACATAAAAGCCAAAAGAAGAACCGAAAGAGTTAGTCAAAGAAACGCCGAAAGAAACGGTCAAAGAAAAATCCAAAGAACCACACAAGGCAACGACAACGCGTGTCGATGTGAACGAGGTTGTTGTTGAGCCGGGTGATACGTTGTATTCGTTGTCGCGTCGGTATTCGATACCGGTGAATGATTTGGCGGTTATGAATAATTTGTCTGTGCCGTTTGCGTTGTATGCGGGGCAAAAGTTAAAGGTGCCAGATTTGGCATCAGCCCCAGTAAGGGTCGCAACAAAACCAACACCAAAGCCAGATGTAAAATCGGGGGGTGGGGCCAAGACGACAAAACCAGCCGATGCAAAAGATGTAAAACCGTCGCAGCCAAAGAAAGAAACCAAAGAAACAAAACCACAGCAACCAACGTCAAAACAGACGGAAAAACAGCCAGCTAAACAACCGGCACAAAAACAAAAAGCGGATGCGAAAAAGCCAGAACAAAAACCAAAACAGTCAACGACACCCACAAAGAAAGCATCGGTGCCGGCGGCACAAAAGAAAACACCAACCATTGCGGCACGTTCGTCGTCTAAATTCTCGTGGCCTGTGCGGGGCAAGATTTTGTCGAATTATGGTGCCAAGACAAGTGGTCTGTTTAACGATGGTATAAATATTGCTGGAACAATCGGTGCGTCTGTATTGGCGGCCGAAAACGGTGTTGTTGCATACGCCGGGAACGAGGTTAAAGGTATGGGGAACCTGGTCATTATCCAGCATTCTGACGGGTGGATGACGGTCTATGCCCATATGGATTCGATGAACGTGCGTCGCGGAACCAGGGTCGGTGTAGGGCAGAAAATAGGGACGATTGGTAAGACCGGAAAAGTGGACAAGCCGCAATTACATTTCGAAGTGCGTAAAGGCACACGTGCATATAACCCAATTCAGTATTTGAAAAAGTAGGTACGCAAAAAACTTGCATTTGTGACAAAAGCGGGTATAATTAGCGGCACTGGATGCATAGCTCAGTTGGTAGAGCAACTGACTCTTAATCAGTGGGTCCAGGGTTCGAGTCCCTGTGCGTCCACCACGAA
>JAGCRE010000090.1 GCA_017964865.1 Alphaproteobacteria bacterium
CGATGGATATATCACCGAAATCGGTAAAAAGCCCAAAACCACCGAAGAAATCCAGGGCCAGTATATCGGCCTTATTAAAATATCGTCATCGGCATTGCCAAAGATTCGCGATTTTTACAACAATATGGATAAAAACAAAACTTATGACGGTAAATCTTTTGACAATATGTATATGACCAGTTTTCTGCAGGCCCTGATTGATGCTGGGTTCAAAGTAAAACCGGTGTTCATAAATCGTGGCTGGCTAGAGGTGGATAGCATAGAAGACTTTGAAAAATACAATACCGACGGCACATACAATTTGGTAGAATTTTAAGCAATGAAAAAAGATGCAGATATAGAATTAGCATTCAAGAATATACCAAACCTTACAGAACAAGACATTATTCTGGCCAGTTATCCTGGCTGTGGCAGTTCTTTGTTGGGTGGAATTCTTATAGAATTGGGGATTGATTATATTGAGGGCTATCAAGAACAAATCGTTCCAAATCAATTAAATACCAATACTGTGAACCCAATGTGGCGTTCTCACTGGCCCCAACTGGCGAAAAAATACGATAAAGAAATGATTGGTTTACGTGGTTTCAAAACCCATTTTTATCCAGAAAGTTTTGAAAATGCCGCCCCCAAAAAAGCGATTTTACTTATTCGTGATGCACGTGATGCGGTTATTTCCTATTATAACTGGCGTAAAAACTTTTCCGATGAAACGGGCACTTTATATGATTTTATTTCCAGGGATGGATACTATGGTAAAAAGCCTTTTGATGATTGGGCAGAATACATAGATGCATGGGAAAAATGGGGCAAAGCACACGAATTATTAATCGTAAAATACGAAGATTTAAAATTTACCCCAGAATTTGCCATACGGGAAATTCTTTCGTTTTTGAATATTCATTTGGATAACACAAAAATACAACAAGCAATAGAAAACGTTTCTTTTTCCAAAATCCAACAAGACGAAAGCAAATCGCAACCACACAGTAATAAAAAGATTTTCCGCAAGGGACTTGTTGGCGAATGGCGGGGTGTGTTATCCAACAATATGTTTTCTTTTATCAAGAAAAACACTCTTGAAAAACTGTTCCGGTTCGGGTATGAAGAAAAATCTGTACAATTAAAAACCTATCCCTGCACTTACATCTTACCCAAAGATGGCACCGTTGCACCAGATGATGCATATATCATCAAAGAACCAATCAAGCCCTGCTTTCTGGGGACCCTACATGGAACTGTATATGTGGGTATTGATACCAGGGAAATAATAAGATCAGTGCAATATATCTGCGAAACCAGAAACCAAGAACTACAGTTTTTATAATTTTCTTAACAATTCTTGTATTGCTTTGAATTCGTTGGGGTGGGCAAAATCCTTTGCTTTGATTTCAGCAACATCAAACATTTCGGCCCCATATATCTCGTTATTTGTAATGGCCTGAACTTTGTCTTTATAACCTTTGTCTGCAAAACTTTTGATATGATTTAACAGTTTTGAATACTCAAGTTTTGTTAATTGTAAAACATACGCTATATTCACCGTTGGCGTCAGATCCTGGTCAAATTTACGATAGTCTATATATGTATTAAACGGCAAAAATTTTTGTTTCGGCACACGAATAATTGGTTTACCAATATCATCACACACTTCTTCATTAAATTCTCTTAACATCGCAACATCTGGTTGTTCCAAGATATTCAAATCTATATTTATGAATCCCCCTGGACATACCATCTTACCATTATGGTTCTTCAAAAGAAAAATTTTGTCGTTATACACACAAACAGAAAATACAGAAGCAGTAACCGTATTTACAGCAAGTATATGATAAGATTTTCGACAAGAATAATCTGGTATTGGACCGAAAAAAGTCTTGGCCAATTCATTTGCAATAAAACCCTGGGCCTGGGTATCACTGAATTTTGTTTTTAATATATTAATAATTTGTGCTTTTGTCTTATTTTGCATATCGTTCCCATTACCCAGAAATTTTCTTTTTTATTTGTCTAAACACGTTTTTTGCATTATCAAAACGCACAAAATCAACACCACATTGCTTGGCTGCAGTAATTCCACGTATGCTGTCTTCGACAACCAAACATTCAAATGGTTTTGCATTTAATTTTGTCATCGCACATTTGTACGAATCTGGTTCTGGTTTTGGCTGTTTATAATCCGACCGTGTTACTATTAAATCAAACAAACCTAAGAATTCTTTATTATTCTTGTGCATAGCATAGAAATTATTCTTATCAGACCCCGTAACAATCGCATTTACAACGCCCATTTCTTTCATTTTCTTTACTGTATCAAAAATGTTCGAATTCAATTTAACACCCGACGAAATCATTTTTGAATACAGTGTATCCCTGACTTTTACTATTTTGGCCGCGGGGAAATTGTATTTCTTTCCATAATATTCTATCAAGTTCTTGCCTTGTTCCAATGATACGCGTGCAAAATCTTTGTAACGAACTTTTATTCCAATTGTATTTAACGCTTGTTTTGTGGCATCAAAAAACAATTTTTCTGTATCAACCAACACCCCGTCATTATCCCACAATATATATTTTATGCCCGACGATTCTTGTTTTATTACATCGTCCATTCTTTGTTTTATTAACGGCAATATATCGTGTAATTTTACCGGATTCACAGATGTTGTGATACGCATATCATGATTTGTGTATTTGGCCGGAAAGAAGCATTCCAGGGGCATTACAGACACATTGCAATCTACCAACAATTGCAACATTGTTAAATAGGACGGTTGACGTATATTCGCCCTTAATATAATATTCCCGGAATCATTATCTGGCAATATCACCGTATAGTTTGAATCATTGTTAAACGTATCAACAATTTGTTGTTTATTGAATTCATTAAACAGCTTTTTCTGTCTTTGCCATAATTTAAATTCAGTAAAAATGTTTTCTGGGTTTGAAAATTGCGTTGCAACAACATCATCCAGACACGATCCGTCATTACGCATTTTCGCCAAACAACTGGCCACCATATATAAAAAAGACGGTGGCGAACCATACGATGTGCTGGCATGACGATAGAAACTGTTAATAAAATCTGGTCCTGCGAGTAAATGCCCCAGTTTCAACCCCGGTATTCCATAACTTTTTGAATAAGAAGTTATCACCACAGATTTTTCATAATCTAAAATATTGGATATTTCATAAATTTTATCCTGGATATAAA
>JAGCRE010000091.1 GCA_017964865.1 Alphaproteobacteria bacterium
GGGGGAACTGGGGTATGATGTTTATGGTTCTGTGGGGGTGGTCGATTCGTCTGATACACGTATGTTTATCCCGACCAGTATGTATGTGCGTGGCGGTGGTGGTTTGAACCTGGGGTTTGCCAGCAGCAAGGCCGAACTTGCCGATAAAGAATACGAATCGCAAGACAGTTATACCGTTAAAATTGGACTTGGGTGGAATTTATCGTCTTATGTGCGTGCCGAAATAGATGCACAAATGTCAACGTTTACATTTGAAAACCTGCGTGATGTCCAGGCAAATTATCAGACATTGGGGGCAATGCTGTATTTTGATTTCGCCCGTCGTTATGTGATGGATGGTGATATTACCCGCATACGTCATTTTGTTCCGTTTATGGGTATTGGTGCCGGATTTGGACACTATGAATTCGAAGGGGTGTCGGGTGCAAATGGTGCGGTAATTGCGGCACCACGTGCCGAATTAGGATTTAATGTAATGTTAACCAATCTTATTGGTATAGATGTTGCGTATCAATATCAAATGATGATTGGTAACGGTTTCGGTTGGGGTGTTGACGGTAATGGTGTTGACAGTATCAGCAATGTTATCGCATCGTTTCGTGTGAACTTTTAATGGGGTTGTGATATGAAAGCAAAAATAATTTTTGGTGCAATTTGTTTGATGACGATTTCTGCAAATGCTGCGATTCCATATCGTGTAGAACAGGTTGTAATGCCCGAAGTCGCAGTTGTTGACGGTAATGATAACGAAGCGTTTGCAAAACAACATCGATTCTATGTTGGTGCGATGTATGATTTTTCAATGTGGCAATCATATACAGATGACGCCGGGGTATATGTTGACGGCAAAGATACATCGACATTTGATATTGTTGCCGGTATTCGTCTTTATGATACTTTCCGGATTGAGGCAAACTATACCAATACAATTGCGAAATTCGATGATGTTGAAATGAAGGGCGACACGTTGTTTATAAACGCGTTGTTTGATGCACGTATCGACAGTATGTATCGTCTGTTTCGTTCGCAACACTTGGTTCCGTATGTTGGTGCCGGTGTCGGTTTAAGTGGTAATACGGTCGATAATGCAAAAATAGAAAATAAATTAAGCCCAGCAGTTGCGGTTATGGCGGGGCTGGGGATTGAATTAGGTGAATACTTTGCAATTGATGCCGGGTATCGGTATATGTATATGTTTTCGCCAAAGTTCGATTTTATAAATGGACTTAACCCGACCGCACACCAGTTGCGTGTTGGTGCACGTGTGAATTTCTGATGAAAACTTGCCCGTTTTTTGGTGTGTGTGGTGGATGTAAATATGATTTTACAGATGCCGATTATCGCACAAAAAAATTACGTGAAATATCGAATTTCAACACAACCGATGAACCGCGTTGGACCGATGGTGGAACACGTCGTCGGGGCGATTTCTGTTTTGCAGGCGGAAAATTTGGGTTGTTTGAATCGCGTTCCAAAAACATTGTGCCGGTAAATTGTTGCCCAAATATGGTGCGTGAAATAAATGATATTCTGCCACGTGTTGCGGCCTTGCCATGGACTGGGGCGGGGTCGTGTTTAATTACTGCATGTGAAAACGGAATTGATATTGTTGTGAATGCTGATGTTCCGTATTTTACCCCAGAGTTTAAGTCGGCTGCCGAACATACCGGTGCAATTCGGGTTGTGTGGAATGACAGAAGCGTCTTTGAATCGGCAAAACCAATTATTAAATTTGGCGATATTGCGGTTGAATATCCGGCTGGGGCGTTCTTGCAACCGACCAAGCAAAGTGAAAATATGATACGCGATATGGTTGTCGCGGCGGTGGGTAAATCAAAACATGTTGCAGATTTGTTTTGTGGGCTGGGGAACTTTACTTTTGCAACAAATGCCGATGGGTTTGATATTGTTGGAACGGGTGTAAAACGTGATTTGTTTACGCACCCATTAACGGTGGGTATGTTGAATAAATACGATTGCGTAATAATGGACCCGCCACGTGCTGGTGCAAACGCACAATGTGGTGAATTGATAAAAAGTAATGTTAATCGCATCGTATATGTTTCGTGTAATCCTGTAACATTTAAACGCGATATGTCGGTGTTGATACGCGGTGGGTATAAATTAAAA
>JAGCRE010000092.1 GCA_017964865.1 Alphaproteobacteria bacterium
CAACAAACGAAGAATTGGTCATTGTCGAAGATACATTGGCGATTATGAACAAAACGTATAATCCAGACCATTTGAAAATGAACTATTCATTTGCGAAAATGGACAAATCAAGATAATTCAACCAATATCAAAAATAAAACACCGCCCGATTGGGCGGTGTTTTATTTGGTCAACCATTTATCCAACCAATTTCTGCCAAATTGTTTGTTTTTTCTTTGGTTGTTGTTTGCGTTTACGACGCGGGGCATTCATTGTCGTCCGTTTTGCATCAACGTGTTGTGCGTTTTTCTTTTTCGCATCGGTTGATGGTTCATGTGCAGACAACAAATCGTCCGTTTTATTCTGTTCTGGGGCGACACGTTGAATTGAATACTGGTCAATGTTCATCATACTGTCGTCACCGACAATGACAATTTCCGTTTCAAATTCACGTTCCATATCTGCCAATTCAGCCCGTTTATTGTTAAGGATATAAATTGCCACATCGGTCGGCACCGTCATAATGATTTTCTGGGCCGATTTTGCCAGCAATTTTTCCTGTAAATGGCGGAACATAATTATCGACGCCGTTTGAATCGACGGCACGACCCCCGCCCCCATACAGTGCGGACACGCGATATACGATGATTCAATAAAACTGCTACGCAGGCGTTGACGCGACAACATTAAAACCCCAAAAGCATTGATTTTTGCGACCTGGGTTCTGGCACGATCGCGTTTCATAACCTCTCGCATTTTCATTTCCAATTTGCGGTTATTCCGTTCTTCTTCCATATCGATAAAGTCAATCGCAACAATGCCTGCCAAATCACGCAAACGTAATTGCAGGGCAATTTCTTCGGCGGCTTCAAGATTTGTATTCAATGCCGTTTGTTCGATATCTTTTTCCTTTATCGCACGCGAAGAGTTCACATCGATTGTAACCATGGCTTCGGTCTGGTTAATAACAATTGATCCGCCCGATGGCAATACAACGTATGGGCCATGCAAACCTTCCAATTGCTTTTCAACACCCGCCTTGACCATAATTGGAACCGCTGGGTCGCGATAGTTTACCAACTGTTTCTTTGGGGCACGACCATACATTTGCTGGAAATAAGTCTTGGCCGCTTCAAACGCTTCATCGCCCTGAATCGTCAAGACATCGTCTTTATCCGACAAGAAATCACGCACCACACGACGAAGCAGCGAATCTTCGGTGTGTATCGTAACTGGGGCAACTGATTCCAGTGTTGTTTTACGAATTTCATTCCACAGGTTCACCAGGTAATCATAATCTGCGGCAATATCTTCGCCCTTGGCATCCATAGCGGCGGTCCGCAAGACAACCGTCATACCCTTTGGAATCTTTAACCCATGCAAAATCTCACGCAATCTGGCACGTTCAGATTTATCAGAAATCTTTTTCGAAATACCATAACTGTTGCGTTTACGTGAATTCGGCATCAAAACCGCAAAACGACCCGCCAACGACAGATATGTTGTCATTGACGCACCCTTTTGACCACGTTCTTCCTTGACCCCCTGGACCAGCAAGATTTGCTTTGGTTTTATAACGTCTTGAATTTTGAATTCGTGGGCACGTTTAGTGAATTCTTTGTTGTCTTCACCGGCACTGTGATCATCGTATTCGGCAACTTCGTCATTTTCATCGTCTGGGTCGTCATCGTCATCAACAATGTTGGCATGTGCCAGTTCAATCAATTTCTTTTTCTGTTCAGGTGTTATTTGGTAATAGTCCGGATGAATTTCCGAAAACGGCAAAAAACCGTTTTTACCGGTGCCATAATCAACAAATGCGGCCTGAAGTGATGGTTCGACACGAATAACCTTGGCCAGATAAATGTTCCCTTTTATCTGGGGTTTTGTGGTTGTTTCGACGTCAAAATCAGAAACCCGGTTCGTTGCCGCATCTACGACGACGACACGTGTTTCCTCCGGGTGGACTGCATCCACATATATTTTTTTTGACATTTTGTAATCCTTTTATGTTGGGGTCGTATGCAATGATAATCCGTCCCCATGGGGCGTCCA
>JAGCRE010000093.1 GCA_017964865.1 Alphaproteobacteria bacterium
ATAAATTCATATATGGCTGGAATCCCAGAAATAAAGAAATACATTAACGATATTCATACATTTGTTGATAAACACGCATGCGTTTACACCCCATGGGGTCGCCGAATCGAATTGCCCGACGTAAAAAATGCACGTATGCGTGCCTATGCAATGCGTGCCGCTGTTAATGCACCAATCCAGGGATTTGAGGCCGACATCGTTCGTCGTGCCATGGTTGAAATTGATAAAAATATTGTTCAACCAAACAGTGATGTTATTCGTATGATTATGCAGGTTCACGACGAAATCATATTTGAATGTGATGAAAATGTGGCCGATGATTTTGCACACCGGATAAAGACAGCAATGGAAAACGTAACAAAAATATCTGTGCCACTGGTTGCCGAATACGTTATTGGAAAAAAGTGGGGAAAATAAAAAACCGCCATTTGGCGGTTCTTTTATTAGAATCTGAACGAACCAGACAATTTAATGTTATGCAATTGGATATCGTTATTGTATTGATAACGATAATCAAGCCCAATTTGTAAACCATTTGCCGACAACATTTCGACACCACCACCAATGTTCGCCCACAACGGATTAATTTCTATATCATAATCGCTGTATTTTTTCGCCGGGGCAAATTTATAGCGTGCAACATCTGGTGCCCCCAGGACATCATATTCAATTCCAATCGACGCATATGGACGAATTTGGAACCATGGCGATGTATAAATACGTTTCTGTGCAATCAACGAATAACCTGGGGTCAAAATGAAATAACCATCCGACTTCAAATGCATATATTCATCACCATCGGCATTTTCTTTTAACGAGAAACCAAAGTTATATCCAAACCGAGTATATAAATTACCAACGATATACTGATTCAACCAATCGTGCATCAATCCCCATTCCGAAATCAAACTGACCGATGTCCCAAGTCCCGTTATATCATCGACATAGTTTTGTTCACGCGACACGTTTAACAAATGCAAGTCTAACATTGCGTTTCCATACACACGTGATTTGAACCCAAGTGTATGCATCAAATAACCACCGAACCCGATATTTGTATCGGCAACATTTACCCTGTTGTGCCCAGTGATTGTTTCACCCGGTCTGTAACTTAAATCCATTGTGTCAGAATTTTCACCCGTTGTCTGCGACACACGTGCCATCAATCCCAAAATTGTCTTTGTCGATGACTGGAAATCGAATCCAGCTGTGATATTAAACCGATTGCCGTTTACCACTTTGTCATCTGCAACATTTTGACGAACAAAACCAAAGTCCGCATCGAACCAAACCTTGTTCAAATTACGATTACGGTTCCATATAAATTCATCAAACATATGATCTTCGAAATCGCGGAAAGATGTATGTTCATTTAATACGATACTGCCTGCGACCTGCTCTATTTCACGTGGCTGAACCAGTCGTGCAAGTCTTGCCAACGGTGTTCCATCGTGATATGTGACATAGTATTCCATACGATTATACAATTCGTTTGCCAATTGCGATAAATTCGTTCCATTAAACACCACAGGTATCGTTTCAATTGGACTGTCGGTATCAAAACCTTTCTTTTTTAACTGTCCTGCGACCATATCATCCAACGCGTTTGCAGCAGACACTTCACCATCGGTGCTGTCATTCACACGTTCAACAATCGATTCGGTATCAAACACACTGACTGGCCCACCAAAACGCGGATCGAAAACGATATAGATACTGTCGTTTACACCATCGCGGTTATAGTCACGCACCGACAAATATATTGGCAAATCATTTGTCGTTCCGTCATTATCGCTGTTCATAATTTGATCTGAATTCATCGCCAATGTATCGAAATAGTTAAAGCAAATCGATCCATCGTTATTACAGAAATTCACCTTCAAATTACGAATCTTAGTCGCCAATTCGTTCAAGCCATCATCCGCATATACGAACCAAATTGCAGAACCTGGATTAACCGCCTTGTGCAAATTAATTCCAATTTCTGGGGCAACCAACGAACCGTTATAAATATCGCCACCAATATCTGCAGCTGATACATTTGCAACAAATTGTTTATCAACATAAACTAACGCATTTACCGGGTCATTATTATTGTTCACAATTTGTCCCAATGTATTATCGTCGTTCAATGAAACTGTCGCCCAATAATTTTCACCCGACAAAGCCGCCGCATGCAACAAACTGTTTTTATCAAACGTATAGTTACCATTAACCACCATATGTTTTAAACCATAAATTTTGACACCACCCGACACATTGCCACCAACATTGATGTTCGACCAAATTGGGTTACCCGATGTATCGTTTTGAGCCGCAATTGTCAAATTGGTTGCATTGATACCATTATCAACGGTTAAATCACTGGTATTTATCTGCATAACTGAATTGCCTGTTTGTGTAATAGCACCAACATGCACGCCCGATGCAGAAATCGTATAGTTATTACCAATTACATTAAAGTCACCATTTGCCAAATCGCCCGTTTTGTTTTGATATAATGTTTTTGCGATATCCAATGCCTTACTTGTCGTGGTCGATTCACCTGTTAAGTTCATTCCATTGCTGGTAATCGAAGTTTTTGCACTTGCACCTGTTGCAAAAGACGTCGCAGCAAGCATCCCTTTTGTGTTTATCGTCAAGACAGAATTGTTTGTAACATCACCCAAAGATACTGTCGCACCATTTCCCGTCGCGTTCAAAGACAATGTTCCATTATTCACAAAATTACCCGCAGACGTAATCGATCCAGACGTTGACGTCATTGTGACGTTTGCACCATTTGCGATGTTTAATCCGGTTCCCAAATCCGTAGCATTTGTAATTGTATAATTAGCCGTTCCAGATTTTGCAATAAATCCACCATTTGTAATTGTTAAACTTTTTGTTGAAACGGTTGGAACATTTACCAACTTTAATGCCGCTTCTTCTGCCAGGACTTCGGCGGCTGTTCCCTGGACAACATTACCTGTTATGTTCGCAGCATTTGTTACAGACAATTGTGTTCCCGCGGCAACTGTGGTCACCCCACCCGTCAAAGCCAACGAATTAAGCGTAACATTTGTTGCCGATATATCTGCGGTTCCATTTGATATTGATAATGCACCACCAACCGAAACATCATCAGCCGACGTAATTGCTAACGCACCACTGGACGACACCGCACCCATCGATTCAAAATCACCATTTGTCGTTGTAAATTCGGCCGAACCATAATTGTTAAGGCCCGCAACGGTTATTGATTCTGCCGAAACACTTGCCGATGCAGATGTATTATTTGTCGCCCCAACCGTCATCGCATTGTTAAACGTTGCATCACCATTTGTTGCATTTGCAATCAAACCGCCATTAACCACCACCGCCCCAGTAACAGACAAATCATTTGCCGAATTCATTGTTAATGTATTACCAGAACCGATGGTTATACCACCACCAACAGTAATATCACTGGTGTTTCCAGTTGCATTATTGCTTAATTCAAAAGACGCCACAGAACCATCTATGACCATACCGTATGTTGCACTGCCACCGTATACGATACCATCGTCAATTTGGATTGCCCCAGTGTCCGCCACGAACGATGAACCATGCATAATGAATTTACCACCAACATCACCGGTCTTAGATTCTACTAAAGTCGATGCAGTTGCATCACCAGAATAAATTTCAATAGTTCCACCATTTGTTGCACGCAAACCGTTCACAACATCCAACGAAGATGACGCATCGGTCCCAAATACCACATATCCACCGTTTTGTGCATCAACACCAAAACCACCACCATTTGTTGTTGCACCATTGACACTGATTTCTGTTCCATCAAATGTTGCCATATGTGTTCCAGCCGCCGTCGCGACAATTCCACCGTCAATGGTCAACGTGCTATCGGACGCAAAATCAACATTTCCACCCAATGCCGTTATATAAACATCGCCATTATTTGTAACCGCCGCCCCAGAATTTGCCAGATAAACGTTTCCACCAATATCAATTGCACCACTGGACGCCAAATCGTGCACCGAATTATCAAGATTCAAAACACCACCCGAAACCGTCATTCCACCCGTTTCAATACCACCACCCCATGAATTCAGGTTGACCGTTCCGCCCGAAACCAAAATAGATCCAGCCGACAATTCAGATGCCGATGTTCCCCCAGAAACATTTAATGTTCCACTGTCATTTGAAATTGCCCCGGTTACAGTTATATCCGCAGCGTTGATATTCGTTGTTCCGTTATTTGTATTAACAACCGAACCATCAACAGTTACCGATCCGCCCGCCGCGGTTGAACCATAAATATTTAATGTTCCGCCTGCTGTATTTACATCACCATTTGACACACCGGCAAGTTCGACATTTTTACCCGTCAATGTCATAGTGCCAAAATTAGAAATATCAGCCCCAACACCCAAAGTATCTTCTGCTGTAATAATCGTCTTGGTTCCGGTCGCACCGAACACACCACCCGCAATGGTTACATCACCCGGATCACTTGCACCGGCCGTTGATGATATTTTTAACGAATACAACCCAGATGTATCCAGCAATGTGCCATAGTTATGCACCGATGCCACACCGACCCCACCAACGCCCGACAATGTCAAATTCGCATTAGAATTCGACGCACCGCCGTTCAGTGTTCCATTTGAAATCGCACCGATGTTTAACGCAGTATTTGTTACAGCAATATCAACAACCGATTTATCATTGGCGATACCGTTCAACACACTGCCTGTGCCTGTTCCCAATGTCAATCCGCCAACGGTCATTGTTAACTTTGAATTTGCACCCATATTCGACAAATCAAAACCATTTGCAAACGACGCCGTTCCATCAATAATAAACGTTGCCGTTCCAGAGTTCACAAATGAAGCCTCAGCCACACTGCCCCCATTAACGTTCAAACTGGCCGCATAAACAGACAGATTGCCGTTAACGTTATCGTTCTTCATTGTGCCACTGACCGTCATCGCCTGGCGATTATTCGCCGGTCCAACATTAACCGTCATTACTGGATTTGTTGCAGCACCACCAGAATTTTCAAGATTACCCGTTACACCAAATGTTCCCGCCGATGTAATTGCCATATTTCCGCCGGCCGCATTTTGAACTGTTCCACTTGATGCAATATTTCCAGCCGACGTAATCGTTGATGTTGCACCCGACGCCATAATTGCCCCAGTGCTTAAATTACCCGTCGATGTTGTAATTGATAATGTATCTGTTGCCGAAACATCATGAATTGTGATTGTTTTAGCATTCAACCCAACGACGTCTTCGGCCGTAATATTTCCGCCAACATTTAAACTATTTCCATTTAAAATCGCAAACGAACCGTCTGACGCAACCGCACCACCAATTGTTATATCACCAACCCCACTTAATTGTATGCCACGTGTTGCCGATACATTAACCCCGCCATCAATATCAATATCGCCATTGCTTGATATACCAAATGGCACACTGGTCCCATTTAAAATATACAAATCACCATACGATGTAGCCGGTGGCGACAAAGTCGGTTCATCCAACACAAACAAATCGCCCGCCATATTAACGACATCGACCGTTGTTCCCGAACCCGTTGATATTTCTTGATATTCGCCATCTGCCAAAATTATAGAATCCGCACCGAACGCGTAAAGCGGTGCCAAGGTGCATAAAAATGGCAATATTTTTTTTACCATATTTTTATTATTTTTGTTATTGCATTTGTTTTTATATTATATCATAAATTGACTGCTATAAAAACAACTTTTTATGTGACAAAGGAGAAAAAATATGCAAACGATAAAATCAGTTCATGCCCGTCAAATTATGGACAGTCGTGGCAACCCAACCATAGAATGCGACATAACATTAAATGGCGGTGCATTTGGACGTGCGGCGGTTCCATCTGGGGCCTCAACCGGCCAATTCGAAGCATTGGAATTACGCGACGGGGACAAGGCATATATGGGTCGTGGTGTCTTGCATGCTGTCAAAAACGTTAATGAAATTATTGCCCCCGCAATTATCGGTATGGACGCAACCAAGCAATCTGAAATTGATGATGCTATGTTGAAACTTGATGGCACAGATAACAAAGAAAAATTAGGTGCAAATGCGATATTGGCTGTATCTTTGGCTGTTGCACATGCGGCTGCAAATGCGATGGGGTTGCCACTGTATAAATACATTGCAAAAATTTATGGCAATTCAAATCCATGCGTGTTG
Organism: Alphaproteobacteria bacterium; assembly: GCA_017964865.1. The sequence goes on from JAGCRE010000093.1 coordinate 6,220, forward strand.
CCCCGCCCCATGATGAACATTATCAACGGTGGTGCACATGCAGACAATGGTCTGGATGCCCAGGAATTTATGATTATCCCAGTTGGTGCAAAATCTGAATTCGAAGCGATTCGTATGGGGGCCGAAGTTTTCCATAATCTTAAAAACATATTAAAGCATTCTGGAAATTCGACCAATGTTGGTGACGAAGGTGGCTTTGCACCAAACTTTCATTCGTGCCGCGATGCACTGGATACAATTATTTCGGCAATAAATGCGGCCGGGTATAAACCAGGAACCGATATTGCAATTGGACTGGACGTTGCGTCATCTGAATTTTTTGACAACGGCGTTTATTCATTCGAAGGTCAAAAAATGTCATCGGACGATATGATTACATACTATCAGCAATTAATCAGTGAATACCCGATTATTTCAATTGAAGACGCATTGGCCGAAGAAGACTGGGACGGTTGGGAAAAATTAACACAATTGATTGGTGACAAATGCCAATTGGTTGGCGATGATTTGTTTGTAACTAACCCATGTCGTCTGGAACGCGGAATTCGGTTAAATGTTGCGAACGCTATTTTGATAAAGGTTAACCAGATTGGTTCATTGACCGAAACATTAATCGCAATCAAAATGGCCCAGGATGCAAAATATGGCGTTATCATTTCGCACCGCAGTGGCGAAACCGAAGACACCACAATTGCAGATTTGGCGGTTGCAACAAATGCCGGACAAATCAAGACCGGTTCAATGTCACGCACCGATCGTATGGCAAAATATAACCAATTGGTCCGTATCGAAGAAGAACTGGACAAATCCGCAAAATATGGTATATAAGATACCAAGGTTATATGGGAAACGGGGGAAACATCCCCCGTTTTAATTTGAAATGGTTGTGTATATAAAATATATTATTGCGATTTTATTACTGTGCCTGGTTATTTTTATGCCGGCATATCTGGCACGTCAATCAGGACACGACAAGACGAATATGGTCCGCACCCGTATCGCCAGTTGGTTGTTTGGTTGGACGATTATCGGGTGGCTTTGGGCATTATTCCGTTCAACAAGTAAATAAAAAAAAGCGAAACAAATTGTCTCGCTTTTTTAATTGCTTTCTTACGATGTTTTAGAATAAAACTTACCTGCTGCCTGTTTCCCCAGGATTAATGTCACAACCACGCGCCAACAATTCTTCAAGAATAGGATGCGTTGCCGCCATCTGCATACCAGCCCGGTTAAATTTAAACCTTTTGTTCAACTTATCAGTCATGTTTTTACCTCTATTCAAAACATCTCTCTGACAAACCAAACTATAAACAACCTTAGCCGTTTGTCAAGCACAATTTTATATTTTTGTCAACTATTCCTCACTGCACCCAAATTCGTCACAATCGGCCACCGGATATTCGCCAACCTCTATTGCAACCGGGCTACCTGCAGGTTCGTTCTTGGTATAGTATGTTTCTTTGACAACACGCACGCGACGGTTTGATGCGTTTGGTGTATTATCTGGGGTTGGAACCGCCAAATCTTCTTCACCGCTGGACACCGCGACGATTTGACTTGCCGGGATACCATATTCAATCAACATCTTTTGAACCGCTTCGGCACGACGCCCCCCAAGGGCATAGTTATAACTTTTTGTTCCCATTGTATCGGTATGGCCCACCACAGAAACTTTGATATTCTTATTTTCCTGGGTTGCTGTTGCCAATTTTTCAATTAAATCGCGATATTCTGGTTTAATCACAGCCTTGTTGAAATCAAAGCGAACTTCAAAGACTTCTTCCATAACGTGCTGTTTTGGTTCCAATGGAATCTGTTGCACTTTTATCATTGTCTTTTCACCGGCCGCTGCCTGTAATTTATCAAGACGTGCGTTTATTGCCGCCAATTCTTCACGCATCGCCATCATCATATCGATAAATTCTTCACGTGTAACCAGTTCCTCACTAATCATTGGTATTTCTGGTTCTTCTTCGCAATCGCATTGGATTGGTTCTTCGGTCATTGGGCATGGTTCCGCCCCACAGCGATGTTCTGCACATGGACATTTACCCGACACAGCATTCACAACACCCAAACTGCGTGCATCGATTTCATTACCACTGTTCGACATATTCTTACTTATCGTCTTGTCGCCACCATAAATGTTTTGATTAAACACCATTGGTTGCACTGGAACTGGGTTTATCAGGTGTTCTGGAACATTAACATTGTTCACAATAATCACACCTTCACGTGCCGGTGTTCCCGCCCCACGCATAGATGCCATTGTCCGCGTTTCTGGATAGAAAGTTCCAGATTCTTGAATCACCGTCTTGGTTTCGGACACCGCGATTTCATCCTTTGGTGCTGGCTTTGGTGCTGGTTTAACCTTGCTTATAACCTTACCGCCCTTGCAATCACGCAATGCCGCCAACGATTTATAGAAACGATCTCGACACTGGGTTGCGGTTGCGTTTTGACCACTTGCCGTTGCGGACAACCAACAGTCATATTTTGCCTGAACTTCCGCGGCTAATTCTGGCTGAGTATCACTTGCATCGTTTTGTAATTGTTCCATCAAATCGCTGTATGCGGTATATATTTCAAACGAAGTTTTTTCATCATCAACCGGCCAATTTTCCATTGTTTCTGGGAACGGTAATTCGCCCGAAAATGCCGCCACAGCCTTTTGTGCGAACAATTCACCCATTTCTGGATAGCCACTTGTCCGGGCATTGTATATTGCATATGAACGATAGTTCATCGCCAGTTGATTAAGGAAAGAATCTTTATGTGGAGCCGAATATACATCCAAACGTTCAACATAATCGACCGTTGGCGTCACTACATTATTCGACATATCAGAATTCGAAGTGCCGCTACATGCCGCCAGTCCCAGCATTAATACACCAAAACATATTTGAACTTTCATATTGTGTCCCCTTTTCCTTTCGCTTGACATTATACGATTTTTCGCAAACTTAGTCCAGCATAAAAACACCGTTTTTGGCCATCAACAACAAATTTTTATTTATTCAAAATTGATGTTGCGACCGAACCTAATGACGACAAACCACCGGTTACGTTTGTCCCACTTTTAGACAGATTCCCAACTGCCTCCATAATCGCGTTTGTGTTTGTTTTTTGCCCCACCCCACCAATTGAAGTGGTCAAGAATTCACCCCACATCGCACGCTTTTTATCTGATAATTCAGAATCAGAACAGTTATCCATTTTTGCGATTAACTTTGCCGCCATAGTTGCCTCTTGGGCGGTATAGTCATCATACCCAAAATCAACCAAGTCAAAGATTTGGTAAATATCGGATGCTGTCTTTTTATTTTTACAGTCATTTGTTCCGTCTGAACAATATGAAACCAAACCAACCTTTGGAAAACGGAACCAAACCGTATCGGCATTACCCGTTCCAACAAAATTGTCATAGCAAATGTCCCCGGTCCCAGTTGCAGCATCAAATTTAACATCTGTTGCATATCCCGAACCACCATCACATGGCTTTCGTCCAAGGCGTTGTTGCAGCTGTTCTGCGGTCATTGCACCTGTTTTTGCCCACTCTTTGACAATGTTGTCAACGAAAGTAATTTCGGCACTTGATGGAACACATTCTTTTTCCATTTCTTTTTGTTTTGCAGTTAATTGCTGGACATTAGAAACCAATGTTAAAACACTTGGCACCAAACTGGCTGTTGCGGTTCCCCCAGACGCCGCCTGGGTTGCGACTGGTGCCGCCTTTTTTATTGCAACCGCACCAACGGCCACATTTGTGGTCGCCAACAAAGACATTGCAACAAAGGCAATAAAGGCTTTTTTCATCTCTCTTAGGGGATATTATACCACAAAAGACATATTAAAAAAATATAAAAATTGCATTTTATTACCGAACACGTTAAACTAGACATTATGGCAACAGACCATCGTATGTTTATTATATTTACAAAACACCGTCGCCTGCAACGTCTGTGGCAGTTTTTCTTTACAGGCTGGGGGCTGATTATGGTTGCCGCCCTGGTTGCGGGTGCACTTTTCACGCACCAGTTGTTATGGACCCCAATATCGGCGGTAAATATGCACGACATTGCTACGAACCAATTTAAGATGACCGGCGCATCATTTGCCGGGCTTGATCGCGATGGCAACCCCTTTAAATTACGTGCGGCATCGGCACGTCAGGAATATAATAAACCAAATGTCGTTTTTTTGGACACTGTATCTGGAACAATCACTCGGCCGGTTGACGGCAAAACCGAAACAACGAACATATCCGCCCAGACTGGACAATAC
>JAGCRE010000094.1 GCA_017964865.1 Alphaproteobacteria bacterium
GAAACGGTTAAACGTCATTGCAAGCGGTTGGCACGTGAATACAATGCGTGGCGGAAAAAGTTAGAAACACAACCAGGCTTTGACAAACTTGTGCAAGATTTGCGTACATTGGTTGCGACACGACTTATGACACTTGGTGGTCGTGATTATTAAACATTTTTAATCGTCATATTTGCAATTAGATTTTTATTTGCAATAATGACGTTCATGACACGTATCAAACGTTTCTTGAAACGACTTTTCCCAGATGAACATATTCGCAATAACGCAATTGCGTTGGGGGCGGCTATTGTTGGGTTGTGCATTTATATCATGGGTATTTGGTCACCAGTGCAAAATGATACTACATTTGTTATTAATAACGGTGACAGTGTGTCGTTGGTCGCAAGCCGATTAAACAAAAATCATATTGTATATTCGGAAAGTTTATTCAAATTCGCAATTAAACGTATGGGTGGGCGTGTGCAACGTGGGGACTATGACATTCCACGCGGGACAAGTATTTGGCGAATCGCACGTATGTTTTCAAATGGTCGTGTCGCAACGGTTGATATCACGATACCTGAGGGGTTAACCATTAAACAGATAAAGGTATTATTGTCTAATGCCCCGCGGTTGTCTGGCGATGTTGAATGTGTTTCGGGTAATACGGCAGACTTTTGCAATTTACACGACGGTGATATTTTCCCTGATACATATCGTGTGGCCAAGGGGACGGCACGTTTGGCGGTTCTGGATTTGGCACATAAAAAAATGGTTCGTATAGAAGAGCAATGGCAAAAGGCGGGATACATTACACCGCGACCATTAAAAACATGGAATGATGTTGTAACACTTGCATCAATTGTTCAACGTGAAACACCGCGTATGTCGGAAATGCCAGTCGTGGCAAGTGTATATGTAAATCGTTTAAGAAAAGGTATGCGTTTGCAGGCCGACCCAACCGTCGTCTATGCGTTGACCGATGGTGTTGGCGATATGGGGGGAAAACCGTTACTAAGTGGACATTTGAAAATAGACAGTCCGTATAACACATATACCCATAATGGATTGCCACCGGCACCAATTGCCAATGTTGGGGTCGAAGCGATTCGTGCCGTATTGCGACCCGCAGATACAAATTACCTGTATTTCGTGGCAGACGGCCAGGGCGGTCATATTTTCTCTAAATCATATGAAGAACATCAAAAGCATCATGCTGACTGGCGTAAAATAAAAAATTCGCGAAATAAAAAATAGAAAGTCGTCAGTTTATTAAAAACCTTAATAATCTGTTTTTGAAATATGGTCGGGTATAAAAATAAAAAAACCGCAGAACTGCGGACTAAATTCCCGATTCGCACATATATGAAAAGCGAATTGGTGGCATTATATCATATTTTTATATGCGATGCAAAAATCTTTGTTCTTGTATTGGGAAAATATACATAATAATATGAACCTGTATCGGAATCGAATCCGATTCACTAACTATCAAAAGGAAAGGAAAAAATATGAAAAAATTATTTTTAACATCTTTATTGGCAGTCGCAGCGGTGTCGGGTGCACACGCAGCAAACGTTATTGACGGTAATCCATTATATATGCCAAGTGCGGGTCATTTCTACAGTGTATCATCACTGTCTTCACATACTGAAACAGAAAAAGATTGGACGTTGGGCGAACAGTTCGGTTATGGTATCACCGATAAATTCGCAATCGAAGTTGGCACATCTTTGTCAGAAGTAGAAATGTTTGAAGATGGTTGGGCATGGAATAATGTGGCATTAAATGCGACATTCCGTGCATTTGAAAAAGATGGCATTGTTGCCGATATCTATGGCGGTGTAAATGCAGGTGCTGCCGAGATTGTTGGTGGTGGTTTGTATATTAATGACAAAGTTAATGATGTAAAACATTGGATGGATAAAGACTTTACTAGCTATACATGGACCGCGGGTGCACGTTTGGGCTATACATCGGGTGCATTCACAATCGCGGGTCATGCAGAATACATCTATTTGAATTCCGAAGCATTTAATTGGAATGAAAAGGGTCTGCACAAGGTTGCATTGGGATTGGACGGTCAAGTCGTAATCGATTCCAACTGGAACTTGGTTGCGGGTGCTGAATATACAGGCATAACCAATGATCATATGGCATATGATGATATGGAAAATCCTGCAAAGGTTGAAAATGCTGGTATTTGGACCGGTTACTTTGGTGTGAACTATAATATCGATGCAACAAAGTATGTTGGTGCATATATCAATGGTTCTATGAATCACCATGGTGGCGACGATGCTGATGAATGGATTGGCGATCGTGGTTATGGATTCGGTGTTCAATTCGGTATTGATTTCTAATCGAACCATATAAATATGAAAAAACCGCCCAATCGGGCGGTTTTTTGTTTTGTCTGTTACAGAAAAGGCTTGTTACGGGACTTTGAACAGTATTTTTTCGTGTTTTTCCTTGACAATCGGGCGGTTGCGGTTATAATAAATTCGCTTTCTACGTAAACAGGGAAAGTAGAAAAGACACAGAAAACCGGGACTTTTGACAGATTTATAACCCATGGCGTGCCATGGAAATAAGTCTGAGTGGCTGGTTCGACGTGGACAAAAAATGGACAAAAAACAAAGAGATTTTGAATGCCAACAGTAAATCAACTGATTCGGAAACCACGTAAAAAGGTTGTCAGCAAATCTAC
>JAGCRE010000007.1 GCA_017964865.1 Alphaproteobacteria bacterium
CATAACTTAAATCTTCTTTGATTGCGAATTGATTCGCATGCCATTTTCCCTTGGTCCCAGTCAATTCATACAAACCTGTAAGTGGTGTTGGAACCGTTTGATTTAATGTCAAATCATAACTGCTGGTGTTATATGCAATATCGGTAACCGAACCAAATTTGCCTTCCAGTGGTTGATAGAATGGATGTGCTAAAAAGTATTTCCGTTTCAATTCTGTGCGAACAGTTTCCGAACGTGATGTGCGAACGGTTTCCGAAGAACCCGATGAATACTGTTTATACATTTCACTGCGACTTGATGGTTGGGTGTAATAAATATTTTTACCATCTTGTCTTGTGTATGTCGCGGTATTAGAACGTGTCTGGTATTTTGCATAGTCCACATTTTGACGTGTACGTGTCGCAGGTGCCGAAGACAAGTTTGCACTGGACCCCGCACGTGTTCCAGAATTTGTTGCAGAATATGCCGGCATAACACTTGCTAATGCAACGGCACTGACCATAAAAGCAATTTGTTTTTTCATTGTATATTTACTCCTTTTGGTAAAAATTATATCATAAAAATGCGAAAAAACAAAGAATAAAGTAAAAAAAGAATAAAAACCCAAAAAAATGCCCGAACGGGCATTTTTTACAAAATATGTCGTTTATTATTGGCATCGGGGGCACTTAAAATACCGTCTGCCTCCATCTTTTCGACCAGTGTTGCCGCCTTGTTATACCCAATTCCCAACCTGCGTTGCAGATATGAAATTGTCGGCTTTTTATCACGACGGACAATTTCGATTGCCTGGGCATACAAATCGTCATTTTTACCGCCCCCAGACATACCGCCACCGGCGACCGCACCGCCACCGAAATCGCCCCCATCTTCGCCATCAATAACCCCAGATACATATTGCGGTTCACCCTGGGCACGCAAGAAATTACCAACCCGCGTCAATTCGGGGTCTGAAATAAACGCACCATGGATACGCACCGGGACACGACCCGCATCACTGAATAACATATCGCCCATCGCCAACAACTGTTCTGCACCCTTTTCGCCCAATGTTGTCATAGAATCTGTTACGCTGCGTGCCTGGAATGAAACACGTGTTGGGAAATTCGATTTAATTGTTCCAGTAATAACCGTTGTATCTGGTCGCTGGGTCGCCATGACCAGGTGGATTCCCGCCGCACGTGCCTTTTGTGCAATACGTTGGACACAACCTTCGACCTCTTTCCGGGCAAGCGACATAAGGTCTGCAACCTCGTCAATAATAACAACAATATATGGCATATCGGCCATATCGACATTTTGTGTTTCAAACAACAATTCACCAGTCTCTTCATCGGTGCCAACCGCAACCTGTTGTGTCAGTGTTTCACCACGTGCACGTTTTTCCGCCATAGTTTCATTATATGTTTCAATGTTACGTGCATTAACAACCTGTAACCGTTTATAGCGATCGTCCATTTCACGCACCGCCCATTTCAGTGCATTAACCGCAGCCGCTGGATTATTTTTAACAATTGGCGTGATAAGGTGCGGTATATCATCCCAGAACCCAAAGTCAGACCCCTTAGGATCAATTATAATCAACTTACATTTATCTGGGGTAAAGTGATAAACAATTGATGTTATAATCGATTGAACGAACACCGACTTACCCGAACCGGTTCGCCCAGCAATCAACATATGTGGCATTTTTGCCAAATCGAAATACATCGGGTTACCACCAATATCAACACCCAACGCAAGTGGTATTTTATACTTTGATTCAATAAAGCGTTCATCACCCACCAGGCCCTGGAACCGCACAGTTTCACGTTTCAGGTTTGCCATTTCAACCCCAATCAACTGGGTCGATGGAATATGAGCAATACGAATTTTTTCTACCGCCATTGCACGTGTCATATCGGCCGCGGTCTTTGTAACGTCCATAATACGGGTTCCGTCGGCTGGTAAAAATTCATACAATGTCACAATCGGTCCCGGACGAATTCCAGTTACATGGCCATTAATATGATATGTGGCAAAACATTCTTCCATATGAACCGCATTGTCTTTCATTTCTTTGGTTACAACGTTTTTACCAAAGTCTGACAATTCCAAAAATGCGGGGTCAGGCAATTCAAATTCAACCGCTTCATCATCTTCGTCATTTGATTTCTTTTTGCGGGTCGCACGCGATTTGCGTTTTGGTTTTTCTTGTTCTTCTTCCTCTTCTTCATATTCTTCGTCTTCTGCAGGCGGAACCAGGTGGAACAACGCCAATACCCAACGCACGCCACGCCACAATGTGAATAATACCGACTTAATATGTTCCAACGTTATGTGCAACAACATTGCCGACATTACAAAGAACACACCCATACAAATCAATCCCAGCAACACGCACCAACCACCAATCAATGATGAAACATCATTTGCAACAATTACACCGGCCAATCCACCATATGTTGCCTTTGGCACAATCATCCCAAAACCGGCCGCACCGCAACACGTTGCAATAAAGCCACGTAATATATTGTATTCGGGTGCAAATTCGTCCACCCAATTCATCGCCATTGATATACCCCAACGCAACACACACAAAACAATAAACAGCGTTGGCATAAACCCAATCATATAACGCGAAAAACCGACTACATTTCCCATAAAAGATTGGTTTCCAAACGTGCTGGCACATGCAAACCCGTCCAGATATGAATTATGGAAAAACAACGCCAGCAATGCGATAATTCCAACAATCAAAATAACCACCCCGCATGCACGTCGCATAAAAGACTTTAATGCACCGGAAACACGGTCTGGTAAAAATTTAGATTCTGATTTCATAAGATGCATTTTATCATAAAAATCACAAAAGTGTTAGTGTGATTTTATTATTTACGTGTAAACGCCCAATGTTTTACTAAATCGGCTGCAACCATTCCAATGAACGCCCCAACAATAACGTCGGTCGGCCAATGGGCCCCAATATAGATACGTGAAACCCCGACAACAATCGCAATTGACCACGTCAACGGCTTCCATTTTGGCACCAACATACCCAACATAACAAGACCCGCAAATGTTGCGGTGGCGTGTCCCGACGGCATTGAATTAAATGCCCATTCAAACAAAAACGGATGAAAACCTTCGGTAAAAAGTATTGGGCGTGGACGTCCAATTAAAACCTTTAATATACCCGTTGTAATTGACGCAAAAAACACCGATGAAAAAACCAAAAAAGCATAATTTGTTCTTATCTTAGACAAACAATCTTTTGCAACAACAACGAAACTAAAGTGTTTTTTTGCATTTCTGTATTTTATACCTGATTTTATTATTTTTTTTATCAAAACCACCAACGATAAGATACCCGTCAAAATCAGCCAAACTTTTGCCTGAAAAACCTTGCCAACAACAAACGCGAACCTGCACCCAAAATCACCGTCAATGAACCATGGATTACATTCTGGGTTATTAATAATTGGATATAAAAATCTGTCCAAACCGGCAAACCCCAACACAACCAAAATGGCAACAATCACCCCACCCCAGACAAGCCACTTTTTCTTTAATTGATTGTTTGGTGTTAAAAACATTTTTGCCCCCACATAAAAATTATTCTGCAATTAACCGATTATATATTTTTTTATCGGTTAAGATTTTTGCCGAAACCGCTGCAGATAACACGTCTTCGTCCGCACCACTGGTAATACGTGGGCAACCACGACGAATATCATCGTCACAGACACTATCGTTTTTATTAAAGTCCTGGGCATTAAAACTGTCATTTATAACGTTCAAGAAAAATGCGTTCTGTTGTTGCGATGAACGAATATTTGATAAACACACAATTGGGAATACACCACGACCATCAATGTTGCGACCATAACCCGTCTTGATTGACTTGTTCATCAATTCCAACGCACCACCATTATCAAGGTTTATTCTTGTCGCGATACGGGCAATACCCGCCGTTGGGGTTCCAACCAATACCCCACGCATATTTTCATAGAACGCAGACGCAATTGCTTCGGCTGTGCCACGCGTCATATCCGACATCAATACTACAACTGGCGCATTCGTTACCGCATCTGCCCCCGGGATAACTTCGACTTCTTCATATGATGTTTGTGCAATTCGCATTACTGGATTTTGCCCAATAAACAGACCCGCCAACTTTGCCGCGGCACGTTCATCGTCACCGGTTGCCACACGCAAATCTAAAACAATACCATCTAAATCTGTGTATTTTGCCAATGCCTCGTTCACAATTGCAACCGCACCATCTGACACATTATGAACAACAATTTCCAATGTGTTTGCTGTTGATGAAGAACGATGAACAATATCTGCATCGGCTAAAACTATCGTTGCACGACGCAACACAACATCGCGATTTCCCGATGGGGTTATCAGTTTTATTTTTGCCGTTCCCGAATTAAACCCGTCCATCACAGATTCCAATTCGCCATCGGTCATTTCTGCAACCGCAACACCATTTATATGTGAAATCAAATCACCCGAACGAATTCCTGCGACATCTGCTGGCGACCCCTTAAACACACCATGAACCCGAAAGTTTCCACGTTCGTCACGCACACCGTTTATACCGACACTGGTCAGTATTCGACCGTCTTCATTGATTTCTGCAGCACGTGAATATATATAACGACCACGTTCATCAACGCCACGCATTAATGCGTCCACAACCAATTTATATGTCTCGCTCAGTGATGCCGAACGCAGATAAGAATCATTGGCACGCATTTTTAATACCAATGCGGTTGTGATTTCACCAAACCCGTCCCAATCACGTTGTTCTGGCCGCGGAAAATTACCGATAATCGTATCACCCCACACCAACACAACACGTTCATCGGTCGCCGCAATATGGGCATTTTTATTCAGGTTTTCTAACCCTTCAATTGCAACATTGATGCTTTTACCGCCCCATTTCACAGAATCTAATTTTTCATAAATTACTGCAAAAGTGTTGGACATTTCAAACACTGGCAAACCGTCTTGGACTGGTTCATCTTCGAAAAACAGACTTTCGCTTGATACCGGAAATGGCGACAACAAAACACCCAAACACAACACTAATGTGCCAAAAATCTTTTGAAATTTTATCATCGCATTCCCCCCTGAAACCCTGTTTATTCTTTAATATTTGGTATCACGCAAATTAAAGTGATACAAAATAACGTTTGAAATATAAATACTGGTGGCGGTTCCCATAACAATTGCAAACGTCATTGCGATTGCGAATTCTTTCAGCATTTGTCCACCGAATATATATATACCAATCAACGCCAAAATTGTCGAAACACTGGTACGAATTGTTCGCGACAACATTTCGTTCACCGACAGGTCGATTAATTCGTCCATTGGCATCTTGTGATATTTTTTGATATTTTCATCAATACGGTCATAGTTCACAACCTTATCGTTAATCGAATATCCAACACCCATAAGGATGACTGCAATTGCCGTCTGGTTGAATTCCAACCCCATTACTGAAAAGAACCCAAACATCAAAATAAAGTCCAACAGTAATGAAACAAACGATCCAACCGCATAACCACCACGATAACGAATCCAAATATAAACACTCATCAACACAAACGAAACAAGAATTGCCAAGATACCACCACGAACCAATTCGCCACCGATTTTTGGTCCAACGATTTGCACCTGGGAATACTTTACGTTTTCGCCCAAGATATGTTTGATTTCACTGACGCGTTCATTTTGCATTACATCGGTTGCCCCCTTTGGCAGACCAACACGAATCAAAATTGCACCACCGTCTATTTCTTGTAATTCTGGACTGAACTGTGCCAAATCTGTACGCATTTTATCAATAGTCATTTCGGTATTTACTGGTGTAACCTCCATCGAAATACCCCCAGCAAAATCGATACCATAGTTTAACCCCTTGAAAATCAATGCTAAGATTGATAACACAACCAACGCACCAGAAATCCAGTACGATAATTTACGATATTTCATAAAATGCAGTTTCATAATTTTCCCCTTTGCATTTCTTTATTTCATTCTTACATAACCAACTTTTCTGTTTTTGCCACCCATATACCAATCGATGATAACCTTACTTAACAACATACATGTGAACAATGTTGTTAACACACCGATTGACAAAGTTACGGCAAACCCACGAATTGGACCCGCACCAAATTGGAACAAAATCAACGCACAGATAAGGTTCGTTAATTCACCATCCAACACAGCC
>JAGCRE010000095.1 GCA_017964865.1 Alphaproteobacteria bacterium
TACATGGGCAGAATACGAAAAAATGTATCGCGAATTATTGCAAAAACGCAATCCGTTGCAAAAGTGCGATATATCAAAACTTGATAGGATATGTTTGTTGTGTACAGAAAAATCTGCAATACAATGTCATCGCAGATTAGCCGCCGAATATATTACAGCACAATTACCAGATATTGAAATTGTGCATTTATAAAAAAAATTCCGTGCACCAATTTTTAGGGGGTGCTTTTTTGTTTGCTTTGGATACATCTAGCTACACAACAACACAATTTTTTCTCTACACAATAGCTACACAACAAAAATTGGCTACACGCTGGATACACGGCTACACAATTCGCAAACGCTTGATTTTTAGGGTACACACGATATTCATAAAAAATTTTTCTGAAATTCTGTGACCTCCTGTTAATCCGTATGTCACTGGTTCGAGTCCAGTTGCCCGAGCCAAGATTTCCGCGGGTTTCCGCGGATTTTTATTTTTTAGCAATCTGATATTATTTCCTTTTTCAGTACCTAAATACAGGCAATATTTATACTATTTTTATACCAGAATGCGTTTTTGGGGTATAAAAACCGATTTTTTTGTTTATACATTTTTATACACAGCAGAAATCCAAGGTTTTTTGACACACTGTTTTTTTATGACATACAGAATTCTAGTCCGTGTGTCACTAGCACAAAAAACCGGATTTCTGGACTTTATTTTTTGCTGACACACAGATTTTTTATACAATTTTGTTTATATCAGATCAATTTTTTGCATTTTTGGGATACATTATGTGATACAAAAACCGATTTTTTGGTTATACATTTTTATACGGTTTTTATATACGGCAGAAATCTGCGGCTTCCAGCACACTGTTTTTTAAACGACATGCAGAATGCTACTCCGTATGTCATTTTTTTAACAAATGACTGGACAATCTTCCAAAGATATGAACAAATACACCGATCATACCAGCAAGTAAGCATGGCTCTTTCATTGCATCCAGCACAAACTTACGCAAATGGTCATATTATGGAAAATATACTGTAGAAAAACTGTTTGATAAAATTGAAATTATTGTTTAATATAAACCCGAAAGGAAAGTTGTTTTTATGTCTGCAGATAAAGTCTTTGATATCGCATCTTTTAAAGAACAAATATCTAAATATGGTTTTGTTGGTTTTTGGGACATGTTCATAAAAACCTACACGCATAAACAACGGCCAGATTTGGAAAAACAACCAAGCAACTTGGATATTGATTTAACTAACAAAATGTTCGATATTGATAACATCGGCGAATTATATGAAATTGCACTAGAATACGTAAATAAGATATCCAAGAAAGAGTTAGGTCAATATTATACACCAACTGACACTGCCGATTTCATGGCAACAAAATTGATCAGCGTAAATGATCCAAAGGATAATATTGCGGACGTTTGTTGTGGCACCGGAAATTTAATAATATCTGTACTGAAAAACATGCCAGTGGCACAGGCTGTTCGGCTAATCAAAAACAAACAAATTTATTTATATGATTTAGATGCAACTGCTGTTAAATTGGCTCTGATGAAAATTGCTATAATGTTTCTTGATAAAAACGATGTGGAAACATATGGCGATATTGAACATTGTGTAAAATGCTCGATCGGTAACTTTTTGGACGACCAAATATATTTACCAACTAATTGCAATGTTATTTCCAACCCACCATACGGTAAATTGCCAAAAGGTACCACGTTGTGGTTGGGCTGCGAAACATTCAAAACAAATGAAATGTATGCTATATTTATGGAAAAGATAGCAAAACAAGCTAAGAACGCTGTTATAATTTCACCGCAATCGTTTTTAGGCAGTAATAAATTCTCTATTCTTAGAAGCATTTTGGCAAATCGTGGTGGCACAGTATATGCTTTTGATAATGTTCCTGCATCCATATTTATGGGTAAGAAGCATGGTATATTCAATACTAATTCTGCAAATTCTGTAAGAGCGGCTATTACCATTATAAATAATACGACCAAGGGTTTTAGGATAACACCGCTGCTAAGATTCAAAAACACCGAACGTGCAGAACTATTTACAAACCTGGACAAATTTGTTGGTAATTGTATAAATACAAATCGCAATATTTGGTTAAAAACACCAAAGTGTTTGGAAGACCTCGTTAATTGTCTTGAAAACTCATCATGCACAGTTTCAAATATTACGACGGACAAACAGACAGACTATAAACTGACCATTCCAACAACACCCCGATATTTTGTCACTGCTAGCCACCGAAATCTTGATCGATGCGGTTCAATAGAATTATATGCAAAAGATAAAAAATGTTTTGATGTGTTGTATGTTTTGCTAAATTCCACTTTTTCATATTTATGGTGGCGTATTTGTGATGGTGGAATAACACTTACTCGGGACACACTTATGCACCTACCGGTACCAGATATAACAACTGATATTTCTGACGTGGTAGACGAAGGTATTGGTTTAGAGGGTGAATGTATACACGTAAAAGCGAACGCCGGAAAAAGTAACGAAAACATCAAATTCCCCGAAGAATACAGACGGAAACTTAACCGAATTGTTTTGAATTCATTGGAAATGCCGTATCTTGAAGACGATTTATATACGGTTCACAGTAATTCCTTAAAATTTGTACTTAAACCCTGGGCCTAACTCTTCAAAATCATCGCCCAACAATTCATCTCTTTCTTTTGATGACATCATATCTTTCTGTTTTTTTGTAAATTTGTCATCTTTCAACGTACGAACATCATCTTGTTCTACAGTTATAATATCCAACGTTTGTACATTTCTAATAAATTCTTTCAAATCTGCAAGCTGTTGTTCATATGACCAGCCTTTATTTTTATAGGATCTGACACGATCTCTTATCAAATGCAACACCGTCACATTTCCTGGATTATGATCCATATGCAATTCTTTACCTGCTCGTTTTCTATTTTCTACACCTTTCGCATTATTACATAAGAACTTGTGTGGCATTGTTTCCAATGTATAACCATGATCAGCCAACCGTTTTTTCGCCTGTGATGAAATTCTGGTTTTTATAAATTCCTTAGACGGTTTCTGCCAGGCGTTCACAAACATTGAATTTCCACCACCACCAGACACTAACATTTCTTCAAATCTGGCATCATAGTCCTCAGAAAATACGTGTAACATCAATTTCGCTGTACTTTCCAAAATTTCTTCACTGTTTACAACTTTTGCCATAGTAAATCCTTTTTGAAGATTTTAACAAACCAATAAAAAAATGTACAGAAAATTTTAAGTACAATGGTTTATCAATATTGAATATTGCCATCTGGATTCAGATGGATGTCTATGATATTACCTGTATCATAATCCTATTTTTTATTGTTTTTTCAGATGAAAACGGGTATATTCCTAGAAAAACTATAAGGTGAGACAATGAAATTTATAAAAGATGAAGAAATAGAATTAACAGATAACAATGATTTACTTAACGGACGTTCATATGCACAAGCATTACAAAATGCCATTTCTGCTGGTGCGCCAAACAAAGAAGCATTTGTAATCGGGCTTTTTGGCGAATGGGGTTCTGGCAAGTCATCTATTATTAAAACAACACAATCTTTACTACAGAAAGATAAAAAAAACAAAATAAAGTTTATTACCTATGATGCTTGGAAATATGCTCAAGACTCTTTCCGCAGAATGTTTTTATTTCAAATACAAAAAAATCTTGGTTTTAATCGCAATTCATTGATGGAAAGGTTTTATTCTAATACTTCAGAAGATGTGAAATTTAAAACTACATTTAATCCGACCAAATTCAAGTTCTGGGGAATTCCTGTAATATTCTTTATCATTGCTATTATATCTAACTTTTGGCAATCTGTCACGGCCCAAACAATTCAATCTGCTTCATTTTTTATATCTGCCATAACTTTATTTTTTGGCTCTTGTCATTATTTCTTTGAAAATTTAAAAATAACAAAAAACACACCGTTGCTATTTGCACCAGAACAATTTGAAGAATGTTTTGATGAGATGATCGACTATGCACTAACTAAACGATCTTTGTTCACGCGCACTCTTAAATGGATAATTCAAGATTCAAGAAAATCAAATTTTGATAAAATAGTCATAGTAATAGACAATATTGACAGATGCGACTCTAAAACTGCTTACGAGCTATTAACGACCCTAAAAAGTTTTTTATTGAAAAACCCAAAACTTGTTTTTGTTATCCCAACAGACGATCAAATGCTTTGTGATCATTTATCCCGTTGTTTTAATTATTCTCACCAGCTTTCAGAAAACTTTTTTAGAAAAATTTTTAACGTGGAAATTCGTATAAAACCACTTGAAGACATCGAATTGTTTGATTTTACAAACAAATTGAATAAAAACTATGAACTTGGATTTTCTCCAGATGCAATAAACATTGTCGCAAACGAATTTGCTACAAACCCCAGACGAATAATTCAATTCTTTAATAATGTTAAACTTGAACTAGAAATTCTCAGAAAAAAATTAACGGACACCGAACTAACACAAGCCCAAAATATAGTATGCAAACTACTTATTATCCGAGAAGAATGGCCTGCTTATTATAAACTTATTTTGAAAAACAGCAGATTGTTAAATGCTGCCGATTTTGATAATAAAAACAACGCACTTGAGCTTAATCCAAAAGAGCTACAAACATTAAAAATATTCTTGAAACAAACTAATGCTTTTCAAATAACAAACGACGATAATTTGATAGATAAAATTATATCTAATAGCGCAGTATTTAATGAACTTCCAATCGACATTAAAAATTCAATAAAAGAATTAAACGAAACCAAATTGTCCACTTTTATATCACAGGCGGATACTAATTTGGATCTGATTGTAAATTATATTGAAGAAGAACTGCAGAAAAATATTGTACGTCAAACATGGCAAACTTCTGTACCAAATTTCTTTAACGCCTTACTTTTGGTAAACAATATCAAAACAATCCCTGTATTCTTGAATGATAGAATACATAGGGTTATCAAACACACTATAGTTAATTTTATTATGAATTTGGATCTAAACGATGGCAATAACATAAAATTATTTGTTACGTATTTGAATGATTTAATTTCTCAAAATAAGTGCTATCTTATAAACGAGATAAACGAGTTTTTATCGGCACATATTAAGCAAGATGCACAAATAAACCAAATATATTTGTGGTTATACGAACAATTGATAACAGGTATTAAAGACAAATCCGTATTCTCAAAGGATAAACAATTATTTGTAAAATGGTATACAGAATCTGAAAGCACAATAAAAGGACTAAAATTAACTGATTTGAATAATTTTGTGTCTTCGGAACTCTTATCTTATATCATAGAACAAATGGAAAAGGACAATGATGTTTTCTTGAATGATTTCGTTTATATTGGTGTGCACGTCACGATTGCAAACGAACATTTTAACAATGTATTCAAAAAACTAAATTCTTTTTATTCCTCATACACAAACTCTGAAAACGATCTGATATCGGAACGGATCGACAAAATCATGCCTGTTTTAAGCATATTGAAAGCAAATGAAAACCTAACTGAATTGGAAACATTTGTTAAAAATATATTTACAGAATATAACAAACCAATCCGTAATAATTATTACTCAACACAAACACTAACATTTTCACTAATTAAAGATAATTTAGAAAATGAAAATTTGAGGACAAAGGTTATTAAATTATTAGCTCTTATTTATAAATCTACGAACAATCAAATTCAGACACTTCCGTATTTTAACGAAATATCAGCACAATACCCTGATTCTTTGGATCAAATTTTGAATACATTACGTTCAGAAAACATAGACCCAAAAAACAATATTGCACCCATAAAAAATATTGTATTAAACAAAAGCTTATTCACAGATAATTACGTGTATTGGTTAAAGCGGCTAACGGATAGAACTTACACAACTGGAGGACATGTTTTGTCCGATGAAGAATTATCAACAGAAATCGCAAATATTATACATGAAATCGGCCAAACAGATAACGAACAAGAACGAGCTAACTTAAATGAATTATTAGACTTTATTTATGATAAGTGCGAAAAAACCAAAGTGACTCAAGCTGTGATAGATTCACTAAAAACAGAAGGCAAAGATACTATAATCAAACTGTCAGAGACTATTCGCCCATTAACACTATCCAAAATTTGTGAAAACATTCCAGATTATAAAGATTCAAAAGATATCTTACAATCTATCGCAATCCATGGAAATAAGGAAAACATAAAAAAACTTATGGTATTCATACGAAGTGAAGTAGCAAAAGATGATACAAAGTCAGAAATGATCGAACTGTACAATATGATACCGCAAGATAAATTATCCAAATCAGATCAAGATAAAATGGAACCGTATTTACAAGAACTTGAAGTAGATCTAGAAAGTTAGATATATTTTGGTGTCTGTTTGTTATATATGTTTATATCATATTGCTAAAGACAAATATATTTATACGGCGGTTTTTATACATTCTTTATACCGGCATTTTTGGCATGAAATTATACATTTCATATACTATTTGTTTATACTGTTTTTTATACATTTTTATACGGATTTTTTCAAATTTATACCAAGCGACTAAATTCATCATCGTAAAACTGTATCATACAATATCCCGCTGTGTCTTGGTTTTTCTGGTTTCCATGCCAAATTTTTTTATAAAAAATCTGGATTTTGAAAAATTGAAAAAATCCCGCTGAAAAAACTGGATTTAGTTGTATTAAATATCAACTAGATACAATAAGATATAAAACAATTTTTATACCAGAGATATATTTTTGAATTTTTCAGGCAAAATTTTAACTTTTCTAAAATCGCCACAAGCCGCTCTGGCCATGGCTTACAGCGATTTTTTACAGACCATTTTTGACCCTTTCTGAACCAACTGTTAATCCGTATGTCACTGGTTCGAGTCCAGTTAGACAAACCACTTTTTGACATAGTGCACCTGTTTTGTTTTTTATCGCAAGTATTTTTCCTTTTGTTGCTGAATCATTGGACGCATAAATACAGGCACAGAGTGTATCAGTTCATCCCAGTCTGTTTCACTAAACAGTGCTTTTATTTTTGCCATTTCTGTGGCAATAGTTGATGAACCACATTGATTTTCGGCACACACAAAAGCCATTTTTCCCAACTGGAAATACTTATCAACTAAATTTGACATCTTAAACTCCTTATTTAGTCCATTTCGGGCAGGACAAGTTAGGATATAAATCCGCCCTGAAACACGCGTTATTGCCTGTTTCTGTTAAAACATTATCATACCTGTTCATAAATTCAATTATTTTTTATTTGACACATAAATAAAGTCTTCTTTTCATATTGCTTTAATTTTTTTATTTGGCTAAGATATGAACATAAACGTAACTAAAAAGGAGAAAATATGAAAAAAATTATCGATAAAGCATTAGGTGTTCTGCGTAAGGGGGGCATAGTCAATATGTTTTTACGTGGTGAAACATCGGCTGAAAAAATCGGTTTGGCATGCATGTATTTCGTGTTGCCGGTTTTGGGCATTGTGTTTTCGGCGGTTTATTTCCGCGGGCTGAATCGTTTCTTGGGTTCGGGTGCTGCGATTATGATTGCGATTGGTTTTGCGGTTGCATCTATAATTTTGGGATACATTGCCGACAAAATGCTGGAATATGTCCGTCCATCGATTGATCATGCCAAGACAGATATTGTAAACAATGCGGTTTTTAACGTTGTCGCGATTGTTTTCGCTGTTATTGCGTTGGCCTGTGGCGTTTCGATGCTGATGTCGTTGTTCTCGGGTCATATTGTAAGTATGTTTACAATGTTGGTTGGGTTTGCATTATCGTTGTATTTTGCGGTTATGTTAATGTCTGCAGATAAAATGTTAAATGTTCGCACATTAGCGTCTGCAACCCCAGCACAAAGTTTGATTGCAATAACTGCATTGGTGGTCAAGGCTGGATATCGTTTGGTTCCGTTTGCATTTGGTGCAATGGTTGTTTTATCCGTAGTAACAGGGGTTGATATGATTATTGTATCCCAGCATGCAACAATTCCAAACATGATGAATTTCGTGTACACATTGGTTGGGACTGCGGTATTACCATTGGTGGCATACTTTGTGTTCTTGGTATATTATTTCTTAATCGATTGGTTCTGTGCGTTCTTTCACATTGCAGATTCTGTCGAAAAAATATCTGAATCAAAATCAAAATCTAAATAATTATTAGATGTTGAATTTAATGCCCCCGTTTTTGGGGGCTTTTTATTTACAAAAAAACGCCCCGATTTTCTGGGGGCGATTGACATGAAAACTTTTGTTTAGTATTTATCGTGATTCTGTTGGATGGTCAATTAAAATAATTATTAACCATGCCACCGCAGCAATTCCAACCAGGCTGTAAACAATGTTTGTTAACAATGTTGCCGGGCCGAACAAGTAAGCCACCAAATCAAATCCAAAGATTCCAATCAGCCCCCAGTTCAAGGCACCGATGAACATCAATGGAACAAGAACATAATGTCTAAGTCCTCTCATTTTTTTCTCCTTTCAAGGTTTGTATTATCTGGTAACACCAGACAATACCATTATAACCACTTTTTACGTCCCACGCAAACACAATACACCATTTGGGAAAACGTTCCCAAGCCAATAAACGCAAGCCTTTCAAAAGTTCATACCGGAACAAATTGCCACAAAACTACATCACAACAGATGCAATATAAACAACATAAAGCAACACAAACAAAACCCCAGCCCAACGGGTCAATTTATAGTTTCGCAAAGTTATCAACCACAGCAATACTGCAACCCCAGTTGCGACAATCGTGTCTGTTATAAACTTTGGTTCAAAATCCATTGTTCCAACGATTCCAGAAATTCCCAACACGAACAAAATGTTAAATATATTCGAACCGATTATATTACCAAACACTAAATCCGATTTTTTCTTGATTGCTGCAGAAATACAAGTTGATAATTCTGGCAGACTGGTCCCCAGGGCAACGATAGTTAACCCGATTGCACGCTGGGACATACCCCAAGCCGTTGCGATTGCCGATGCTGATTTTATTATCATATTACTGCCAAAAACAAGTGCCGCCAAACCCGCACCAATCATTATAAATATGTGTATTCCAGATATGTTTTCTGGCGACAATTCTTGCAAATCTGTGGTTTTGGGTGTTGCAAATAAATACCCCAGGAACACAATAAACAACGCAATCAATACGGTTGCCCCACCCCGATTGATTTCGCCATACGTTACCCCCAACCAACCCAAAACACATGTTATAAATACAACAAATGGTATTTCAAAACGCACCGTATTGCGTGCGGCAACAATTGGATAGACGCATGCCGACAGCCCCAGTATAAGTAAAATGTTGGCGATATTGCTGCCGATTATATTACCGATTGATATTCCGTTTGCACCGCTTAACACCCCGATGATACTTACCGCACTTTCTGGGGCACTGGTTCCCATGGCAACAACTGTTAAACCAATTATTATTTCGGGGATATGGACCCGACGCGACAATGCGACCGCACCGTCAACAAATACGTCTGCACCACGCATTAACAACACAAAACCGATGACCAAGACAAATAATGCCAATAACATGGTAACTATTATATCATATTTTGAGAATCAATTATACTTTTTATCGCTATGTCGCCCAAACGCAGACCGAACGAACCAGTAACAGTTATAATCGACCCAAACACCCGCCCGGGGGTGGCTGCACTTTTATTCGGCATTTCTGTTGAATACACCACTGGAAAGTTGGGCAAACCGTTTTCACGCACCATTTTTCGAACACGCCCCGCCAGTGGGCAAACACTTGTTTTCAAGATTCGTCCAACGCATATTTTTGACGCATCGCATTTTAATGCGGCACCCATACTGGCGGCAAACGGCACGCTTTTTGCCACACACCATTTATAAAGTGCGATTTTGGAATCAACCGTATCAATCGCATCGATTACAAAGTCTGGTTTTATATCAATGTCTGTCGTTTCATCAAAGAACGCATTTATTGCGATTACATTACAATCGGGGTTTATATCGCGAATACGTGCCGCGGCAACATCAACCTTTGGCATACCGATGGTCGATGATAATGCAAATAATTGGCGGTTGATATTTGATTCTTCGACCGTATCAAAGTCAACGACAACAATGTTGCCAACCCCACTGCGTGCCAGCGATTCAATCGCAAAAGAACCAACCGCACCGCATCCAACAACCATAACGGTCGATTTATGTAATTTTTCAATTGCCGATTTTCCCAATAATGCCGTTATTCGATTAAACCGATTTGTCATTTAATAGTCCCATTGTGTTGTTATATATTATATTTGCCATTTGTTCCGTGCCCACCCCACGAATAGTAGCAATTTCACGCACTGTTTCCGGTATTGTATCAGGCATTCCACCATCGGGGGCATCACTTTCGACCAAAATGCGGTTTTCCGGCACAACTGCCACAGATTCACGCAATTTTGTTCGTTTCGTATCGCAAACCGCCGAACTAAAAGAAAAATACGCCCCCTTTTGCACCAATTCTGGCACAATTTCTGGTGACCCAGAAAACGCATGAAATACCAACGCCGGCGGTAAATCAACCGCACGCAGAACATCCATCATTTTGCCCCACGCACCAACACAGTGGATATTAGCAATTCGCCCGAAATCGTGTGCGATTTCCAACCCGCGGCGAAAGACAGATTCTTGGGTTTCAAAAAGGTCGTGATTTTTATCCAGCCCGATTTCCCCAACCATTAAACCGGTGTTTTGTTGTAACAAGTCAATCAAACGCCCCGACCAATCATCACCAAGATTTGCGACAAACCATGGATGAATACCGATTGCCCCGTAAACATTGTCATTATTCGCCAAATCTGTAATCGCCGACCAATCGGCTGGACGTGTTGCATTTATAACAAACCGCCCCACCCCGCACGACATGGCATTTTGCATTTGTTCGGGGGTAATAATATGACAATGTGCATCAATATATTTGGACATTTTGTCTGAACTCTGCACTCTGAGAACTGTACACAAACAAAAAATCGCCCGCTTGGGCGTTTTTTATTTATGGTGGGAACACAGGGACTCGAACCCTGGACCCAATGATTAAAAGTCATTTGCTCTACCAACTGAGCTATGTTCCCATGGACCCCGAAATCAAAGTGTAAACACATTGCTTCGGCAGTTCGGGGCAAATTTTGACACAAAAAAAACAGAAAATCAAGAAAAAATACCAAAAAAACGTTTTTGTCCCAAAAAACGCACCACTTTTCTTGAAAAAAACCATAAAAAGAGTTATAATAAACGAAACAAAGAGCAAGGTTCATCTGTGGCGAAACCATTAAATGAATTTTTAATCGAATATTTTAAGTTAACACGTATGTTTGACATGCGTGATAACCATACCGAACAATGGGCATATTTTGAAGATTTGGTTACATCGGGCGATATGACCAAAGATATGAAAAAATGGGCAGATAAGTTATTACAAAAAGACCCAGCCGGTAATTTCATTCGTGTTCCTGCACCCAATGGCGAATATCAAATTATATCATTACCTAATCCTGCTGGGGGGACTTATGACGAGTTAAATGACCAAGATTGGGAAACGCTTTTTCGCATTTGTCAAAACACCTTCTTTCAAATGAACCAAGAACGCGATTCATTTGCTGAGAACGACAAAGTTATTGATTTTATAAACGAATGGCAACACGTATTTACCGGGACACAACAGGCATCACTGGTCGCAACGCCTGCAACAGAAAGCCAATGTACCGCTCTTGCAACTTTATTGAGTGGATACGGTGCCACCTTGCAACCACTGTTGGAAACAGATCCAAACTGGTCTGGCATTTTAGATTCTCACACAAAATATCAAGATTTGATTGATGGTCTGAACCGAAAAAAATATAACAAAGACGATAAATTCCGCGAAAAAATTCAGCAACTAGCTGGGAAAATAAATAATGCCTGTGACCCCAGCACCCCTGGACATGCAAATTTCATAAATAATATTGGGGGGGCAAAACCAAATCTGCGTCTTATTTATGATATTTATGCAACGGGGTGGATTGAACCGAACATAGACCCGACAAAACTAACTGTTTTCAAGGAACAATACCAGTTCATGTTTAATACCTTGTACAAAGAAGACAAGGTATTGGAAGCATTCAAGACAAGTGAAGGTAATGATCATCGTATTTCTGCAGCTGTTGAAGGGGCCAAGAAAAGCATTGATTATCACGATGTAAATTCCAAAAATTATGTATCACCAAAACGAGATGATGCGTTAACCCCCATGCAACAACTGCAAAAATGGGTAAAGGATACTTATGAAGATTGTCTGGAAAAATACACAACATTACGTGGTGATCGTGTCTATTTTTCTGAAAACGCAAAAAAGATTGCAAAGGCTCTTGATAAAGCCGGCATAAAACCAACTGACGGTGTTTTGGGGCTGTGCGATGGCGATAAAATATCAAAAGCTGTGGGAACATTAAAATCATCACCCACTGCAAGTGCTCATTTCAGTTGGATGAAAGATACATTAAAAGAATTATCTTCGGATTCCGACATGAAAAACACAATTGCTGGGGCATTGAAAAACGGTACCCAGATGCGAAATCTTGTTGCCGAAGTAATGATAAAAGCCGTTGAAACCAACAAAATTGACGAGGCTAAAACCACACTGGAGGTTTTATCTGTAATGAAATATGGTGCCGTAACCAGTAAAGTTATGGACGCGTTCAAACAACAAGAATTTTCCATCTTTTCCGACGGAAAATTATCATGGAACAAGGCCAAAGGCGTTCAAATGGTTACAAACGCATTGGACAAAAGTATTAAATTTGCGTTTATGGGTATTGGTTATGGTGTAACAATTATTGGAAATGAAATACATCTTTTGGGCAGCAAGTTTAATAACAAATTTCAACACGGCAAAAAAGATAAAACAGGTAAAAAATTAAAACAATTATCCGAAGCACACGATGTATATTACGCAGCACAAAAATTGACGTTCCAATCAAACAAAACGGCAGCGGATGCCCAAGATAATGCAAACAAAGCAACCAAACAGGCCGAACGTACCACCGCAATAGGTACTTTGGGTATTACAGCAACAGACCCAGATGCAATAAAACAAGAAGTCGAAAACAAAGCCAGAGACATCGAGTCTGTAATGAAACCTGATTTGGCAAATTTGGCCAATACATTACAACCATTACAGGAACAACTTGACATATATAACACTATTCATCAGTTATTGATAGATAAAGAAACATTTGCAAACGATTTACGTAATTTGAACACGCAATTGGCTGGGGCAACAACACCCGCGGAAACACGTTCTATTAACGCACAAATTGATTTATTAGCCGACAGAATTGATAAAAACAACCAAGAAATTAACAAGTATCAACAAATTGTTAATATTTATGGATATTCTGTGGCATACCCCGCTTTAGCAAATTTAGATGTGTTGAGTGCCGCAAACATGCAAACAAATGTAATCGATCATTTTGAAAGTTCTCCAACATACCTGAATGCCCTTAATGCATACAATAACAAGGCAAATGAAATATATGAACACGAACAGGCAATTCAACAATTTCGTCGTGCCGAAATCGAAATAAAAAATCTTGATATCGCAATAAATAAACGACAAAAAATCATGGACAATTGGGATAAAGACCATAAGAACCATTACCAAGAGTTGGTCGCATATTGGGATATGTTGGAAACCGGACGCGATTCGCATACTGGTGTGATGTACAGTTGGACACCAGGTTCATTAAAAAAGAAGCAAAAAGAATTTTCTGCAAATGCCAGTACATATATTTCTAACTTTATCAATAATTATGGACATGTATCTTGATTTTTACCCTGATTTGCAGTATAATAGGAACACTTTGACACCGAAATATCGGTGTTTTTTTATTTTCCAAACTTTCTTGCAATACCAAACAAAAAATTAAACTTACAAAACCAAAAGGATATATTATGTCACGAGTTTTACAAATTCGTCACGGCACAACCGCACAAAATGATAACTTTACAGGGCTGTCAGGTGAAATTACTTTCGATACAACCGCCAAAACATTACGCGTTCACGATTGTGCAACATTGGGCGGATTCGACCTGGTGCGTGCAAATGGCGGATAAAATTCCGTATTTATTGTTGAAAATGTTAAAAATTATGCTAAACTGCGGGCGAAAAACATACAGAAAAAAGGAAAAATAATATGTATATACTTGCGTTGAATTGCGGTTCTTCGTCCTTGAAATATCAGGTTTATAATGCGGAAACAAAACAGCCGGTTGTTGGCGGTTTGGTTGAAAAAATTGGGTTGGTTGATTCTTGCATTACCCAAAAATACCCAGATGGGAAAAAAGAAAAAAAAGCAGTTCCAATGAACAATCATGACGAAGCACTGGGCGTTGTGTTTAATATGTTGCGTGCGGCATCGATTGATATGAACGAAATTGGCGGTGTTGGACATCGTGTTGTTATGGGTGGTGATAAATTTGCGTCATCTGTAGAAATTACTGACGATGTTATCAAAACACTGCAAGAATTGTCTCCATTGGCTCCATTGCACAATCCAGCAGGGATTAAGGGTATCAATGCGGCAAGACAATTATTGCCAAACGCAACCCAGGTTGCAGTGTTTGATACCGCATTTCACCAAACTATGCCTGAACATGCATATCGTTACGCTGTGCCAGAGGCATGGCGGACAGAATTAGGTGTTCGTCGCTATGGATTTCATGGGACTTCGCATTTATATGTATCAAAACGTGCAGCAACAATGTTGGAAAAGCCGGCAGACCAGTGTAATTTAATCACTCTGCACATTGGGTCGGGTGCATCGGCAACCGCAATTCGTGGCGGACGCAGTGTTGATACATCAATGGGTATGACCCCAACACCGGGACTTACCATGGGAACACGTTGTGGCGATATTGACCCAGCAATCGTATTATATGTTATGGACCGTTTAAATCTGGATTCCAAAAAACTGCAACAGCATTTGAATAAAGATTCTGGTCTGTTGGCGATTACCGAATGTTATTCCGATCGTCGTGATATCGAAGAAAACAGTGCAACAAACGACAAATGCCGTTTGGCAATGGATATTGAGGTTCACAATGTTAAAAAATACATTGGTGCGTATATGGCAGAACTGGGTCATGTTGATGCAATCGTATTTACCGCCGGCGTTGGCGAAAACGACGATTTGTTACGCGAAAAATTCTGTTCTGGGTTGGAAGAATTGGGGGTCAAATTGGATAAAGAAGCAAACAAGAACGCCCTTGCCCGCAAAGGTGTCGATGAAGCAATTATCAGCACCCCAGACAGTCGTGTTAAAATCTTGATGATTGCAACAAACGAAGAATTGGTCATTGTCGAAGATACATTGGCGATTATGAACAAAACGTATAATCCAGACCATTTGAAAATGAACTATTCATTTGCGAAAATGGACAAATCAAGATAATTCAACCAATATCAAAAATAAAACA
>JAGCRE010000008.1 GCA_017964865.1 Alphaproteobacteria bacterium
ATTGTCGGAAAGATTGGCAAAACTGGTTGGTGGTGTTGCTGTGATAAAGGTTGGTGGTATGACCGAAGTCGAAGTTAAAGAAAAGAAAGACCGCGTTGATGACGCACTGGCGGCGACACGTGCAGCGGTTGCCGATGGTATTGTTGCCGGTGGTGGAATCGCACTGGTTCGTGCAACAGCGGCACTGGATAAAGTCAAGGGTGCGAACACCGATCAAAACGTCGGTATCGATATTGTTCGTCGTGCATTGACCGCCCCGATTGCCCAGATTGCCGACAATGCCGGTGTATCGGGTGAAATTGTTGTGGGCAAGGTAATGGAAGCAACCGATTATAATTTCGGTTACAATGCCCAAACTGGCGAATATGTCGATATGATGAAGTCAGGTATTATTGACCCCGCCAAAGTGGTTAAAACCGCGATTATGGCGGCGGCATCTACGGCAGGTGTAATGTTGACAACGGGTGCCGTTATGGCAGAAATTCCCGAAGAAAAGCCATCGGCACAAATGCCGGGTGGTATGCCGGGAATGATGTAAAATCATATTAACAAGAAATAAAAAACACCGCCCGTTTGGGCGGTGTTTTATTGCGTTCTATTATGGGTCAACACCATATCCCATTTGACCAGTACCAGCGGGGTAATACAATTTCTTGGTAACACTGTCCCACATGGCGTTCGTTAATGCTGTATATCCACAAACATTTGTACCCTGGGCAACAGGTTGGAAATTATGTATCAGTGTCCCCGATGAATTGTATATTTTAATATAATACAATTTCATACCACCACTGTCCGTTTGGTCAACCAAACCAGCCGAAATCAAATTGTTCTTGAACACCTTTAATGTATCTGCCGATGTACACGCCGAATACGTACGCGTAAAATAACTCTGTTTCACCCCATCAAGATAGTAATCTATGCGCTTTTTATTAGATGCGCTGTCTGATGTTACAAATCTTAATAGTTTCTTACTATTCGCTTCGCTGAACGTTGTTGACGCAGCATTGTTGGCAGAACCAAATCTGAATTGGGCACGATGTTTATGGTCCAATGTCATATCGAACCAACATGTCGAACTGTTCGTACCAAAAATACGTGCACTTAAACCGTTGACAACCTTAACCTGGACATCAAGATTTATAGATGTATCCGCGGCAACACCCGTATCAAAATACTGATTTCCATCAGACAGCAAGTACGCATTTGAATTTGGCTGTGACCAATTACAATTTGGATCGTTTATAACGATTGGTTCTTCGGGTTCTTCGGGCATAACCCATGTTCCACCACCGCACGCACCATCGCAAATTGAATATGTCGTTCCGTTATGCATTACGTGCAATGTGCTGGTCAAAACATCGGTGGTTGCTTCGGCACAATATGTGTTTGTGCCGTCATATACGTTTAATTTATGGGTGCTGGTACACGTTGTCTGTAAATTTATTGTCGTATTACCCACGTGCAGTGTCGGGGTATCACCCACCGCACCGCATATACATAAATTTATCACTAAAAAGACTTTTATTATATCTTTTCTTATGACACGCTCTCTCGGGTTTAGACAATATACCACATTTAACGTGATTTATTCTAGGACACAATTATATATTTATGCAAGGTAAAAAGGTAAATTTTATTTATATGACTCAATCAATTTTTCAAAATCATCTTCGCCCCAGATGGTAATGCCTAATTCGGTGGCTTTTGTTAACTTGCTGCCTGCATCTGCCCCCGCCAGGACGATGTCTGTTTTTGCCGATACCGAACCCGATACGGTCGCACCCATACGTTCCAAAATATCCTTTGCTTCATCACGCGTATAATTGGTCAGCGTCCCGGTTAACACAATCTTTTTCCCCGACACAGGTGTATCGGTTGCGATATTTGAATCTGTTTCACGAATTGTAATTTGATTCAATAGTGCATCAATTACACGCGTATTATGTTCGTCGGCAAAGAACGATACAATTTCATCCGCCATAACATCGCCAATGCCATCAATCGTCTTTAATTTCCATGCCGGGGCGTTACGTAACGCGTCCAGTGTGCCAAATGCACGTGCAAGTATTTTTGCCGTTACTTCACCAATTTCGGGTATGCCAATCGCAAATAAAAATCGGTGCAGGTCAACATTGCGTGCGTTTTCAATCGATTTATCCAGGTTTTCAACCGATTTATCGCCAAACCCATCAAGGCGTTTTATTTCATCACCATGATTTTTTATCAGTGTAAATATGTCGGCCGGTGTTTCA
This sequence comes from Alphaproteobacteria bacterium, assembly GCA_017964865.1. The sequence continues at coordinate 2,256 of JAGCRE010000008.1, forward strand.
ATCCAACCACGCAACGTGAACAATTCCAACTGCTTTGTTCCCAAACCGTCGATATCAAACCCCTTACGCGAAACAAAGTGTTCTAATTCGCCAATTCGTTGTGCCGGGCAAGACAAAGTATTCACACACCGCCATGCAACCGCCCCAGATTCCCGAACAACCGCACCACCACATACGGGACATTTGTCGGGGAAAACATATGGAATCGTGTTTTCACCGCGATTTGCCACACCAACAATTTGTGGAATAACATCACCCGCACGTTGCACCGTTACCATATCGCCAATTCGCACATCAAGACGCCCTATTTCATCCGCATTGTGTAATGTCGCACGCGATACGACCACGCCACCAATGTTTATTGGTTCTAATTCTGCGACCGGGGTTAAAACGCCTGTGCGTCCAACCTGGACCGTAATATCACGCAGTAACGTTATCGCACGCTGGGCCGGGAATTTATAGGC
>JAGCRE010000096.1 GCA_017964865.1 Alphaproteobacteria bacterium
ACATCTTTAACAGCAATTCCAGATGATTTGTTTAGTTCTGTAACCACCGCATCGTCTGGCTTGTTCCGGGCGACATTTAAGGGGGCAACGAATTTAACAAGTTATATTCCACCAACAACATTTGCTGGGCTGATTGCGAACAATTCGCCAACTGCAACTGATATGTGGACAGAAACGTTTAATAACACCAACATTTTTACGTCTTGTCCGACGGGTATGACTGACTATATCACTGGTTATGAATCTGAATGGAACAACCATGTGTCGTGTTATACGGTATGCAATACGGACCCACCCGCAAACAGTGAATGGTCTGTTGTTGACGATGTATGCGAATGGTTGTGCGATGCTATGTATTACAGTGCAGACGGCATATCATGCACCGCCGTTGAAACAGGATATTATTCCCCCGATGGTGAAAACACACAAACGGCGTGCACCAATAAGCCGGCAAACAGCCATTATACTGGTGCAGCGGCTACCAATAATTGCCCATGGCAATGTGATACGGGATATGGCAGTGATAATGGACAATGTCGTGCATGCACTGGAAATGAATTTTTTGCCGACGGTGTTTGCGAAACCGCAAAATTTTCTATCACAACCACAAACAACACAAGTGAATTTAAGTTCTTCATGTGGGAACCAACTGGAACGTTCTATGTTGATTGGGGCGATGGCACTGTTGATACAATTACACGCCCCAGTTCCACTGGAAACACATATTCCCATACATACGCAACGACCAATTCATATACAATTAGATTTGGTGGTGGTGCCACAGGGTATGATGGAAACTGGGCACATACTACACTAAGTTTTTATGCACAAACTGGCGGAACCCAGGATAAAATCGCGTCTGTTTCGGGGTCGCTGGTTGCATTGTTCCCGACACCAAACAACAGTGCTTTGCCGTTTTTCCGCGAAACATTCAAGGGTGCAACAAATCTGACCGTTATTCCAAATACGTTATTCAGTGGTATAACTCGGACACAAAGCCATATGTTTTATCATACATTTGATGGGGCGGGACTAACCGCGATTCCTTATGACTTATTCAACGATGTCAATTTGTTGGCTCTTGGTATGTTTGAATACACATTTGCTAATTGTACTTCGTTGACCGCGATACCAAGCGGATTGTTTGATGATATGACTGCCAATGGTGCGGCAGACAATATGTTTGAGGGTGTATTTACAGGATGCACATCATTGTCTTCAATACCAACTGGATTGTTTGATGATGTTATCGCCAGTTCGTCCAGTTGGACAAGGTTTTCCAGTGCTACTACGGGTGGGGTGTTCCGCGATGCATTCAGTGGTTGCACATCGTTAACCAGTGTTCCAACGGAACTGTTCAGCGGAATGACAATAAATGGTATACCATATATGTTCGCCAATACGTTCAGAAATTGTTCGTCATTGGCGACAATACCAACTGGATTGTTTGACAATATTACAGTATCTGGGGCGGTGTCAAATATGTTTGAATATACATTTGCTGGCTGTACATCGCTGAGTGCGATACCAAATGGATTATTTAGTAGTATAACCAACAGTGCCGAAAGTTTGTTTGCTGGTACATTTTATGGTTGTACGAATTTGACAGGTTATATACCGCCAAGCACATTTTCAGGTCTGATTTCAAACGACAGTCCGACTGCTACGGATATGTGGGGCAATACGTTTGTTGGAACGGGTTTGGTGACAATGTGTCCTGTGGGAATGACACAATATATAACCGGGTATGAGGGGACAACCAACGGAACAACTTGGAACGGCAAGGTTTCATGTGAACCATGTGCCGCGGGAACATATAAGGATTCTGCGGGCAATACAGAGTGTACCGAGTGTTCAATTGGAACATATGCCATGACGGGGGCAACGTCTTGTACGGCATGTACTAACACCAAACCAGCCAACAGTGTGTACAGCTCTAGTGCTGTGACAAATGCGTGTTTGTGGTCATGTGATGCAGGGTATTACAGTGCCGATAATACATCATGTACGGCAGTTGGTGTAGATTATTATTCTGCCGCTGGAATTAACACACGCAGTGCTTGCCCCAATGGATTGGTTACTATTGGATATGGACATGGTGCGGATGAAGTATCTGATTGTGGACATGAATTAAATATTGGTGGCCTTACAATATATGCACGCAGTTCACGTAAAACAACACCATCGTTGAACTTCCTGACATCCGACAATCAGATCTTGTATGTAAGTGTCAGTAATTCTGATCATACATTGTCCGCGTTGCATTTGGGTGATGGAACAAACAAATATACCGCGTATGACGACAGTTTGTTGTACCATGAACGCCCGTAACCGCAACAGCAACCAGAACCAGAGCCAATAATTAATTCTTTACTTTTCGATTGTTTTTGGTAATAATCGAACGTAAGAAAACAAACAAGGCGTCAGGTAGTTATGAAATTGTATATAAAAAAATCTTTATAATACGTGGTGCGACCAATATCAAAACGGACGCACCAATTTGTGTGTCCGTTTTTTTATAAACAGTAAAATATAAGGGAAAAACAAATGGCAGAAAATACGACTATATCGACAAATGAATTAGAGGCACGTCTGCAAAAGGCAGAAAATATCCGCGTTCGTGATGGTGTGGTATGGAAAGATAAATTTGACCGCAGCCATAAAATTGCCACAGCACGCGAATTGCCAGATGGGTCGGCGGTGAAATTGTGTGGTCGTGTTACTGCATTGCGTTGGTTGGGCAAATTGATGTTTGGTCGTATTTATGATATCGAAGGCGAAATTCAATTTTCTATGTCGCGTGAGGAAATTGGTGAAGAAGACTATAAATTTATGAAATCCAATGTTGATATGGGTGATTTTATTGGTATTACTGGGGAATTATATCATACAACGGCGGGTGAATTGACCGTCAAAGTTTCGCACTATGATATTTTGGCCAAGGCATTACGTCCATTGCCGGAAAAATTTCATGGCCTGACCGATACCGAAGCCCGCTATCGTCAACGTTATCTGGATGTTATTTCTAACCCAGAATCACGTAACGTTTTGTTGGGGCGTTTCAAAATGACACAGGAATGGCGGAAATTTATGGTCGATAACGGATTTTTAGAAATTGAAACACCGGTTTTACAAAATGTTGCATCGGGTGCGGCGGCAAAACCGTTTACAACACATCACAATGCCTTAGATACTGATTTTCAATTACGTATTTCCCCAGAATTATTCTTGAAAATGGCAATTGGGGCGGGTTTTGACCGCGTGTTTGAAGTGGCCAAAGATTTTCGTAACGAAGGTATGGATGCGATGCATCTGCAAGAATTTACAATGGTGGAATGGTATGCGGCATATTGGGATTATAAACGCAACATGGAATTTACCTGGAATTTGATTCAGCATTTGATTCAGTCGGCACGTGGCACATTACAGATTTCATACCAGGGAACAGAATTAGACTTTTCTAAATATGAAATAATGGACTATACCGCGAAAATGAACGAATTGTTTGGGTGCAACATTTTGGACTTTGATGATGTTGATGCATTAAAGAAAAAATTGGTTGATATGAAAATGTTCGATTATGAAGATCTGGAAGAACTGAAATCTATTCCAACATTGGTTGATTGGGTATATAAACGTAAGATTCGCGACAGTATTGTAAAGCCGACATTCCTATACAACTATCCAACATATATGGTACCATTGGCACGTCACAGTGATGCCGATGACAGGTGTTTGGATATGTTCCAATTATTGGTATGCGGTGCAGAATTATGCAAGGGGTATTCAGAATTGGT
>JAGCRE010000009.1 GCA_017964865.1 Alphaproteobacteria bacterium
CACATTTGTTTGGGTGTGGTATCTGGTTTGGTAACAATGCATGGTTGCAGATATGGTGTGCGATAGACAAGGTGTTTGCCGGTTTTATCTGGCCCTTCGTATAAACACGACAATGTTTTCCCAATGCACGATTCATTAAACGCACGTTGAATTTCATTTAATTCGTTATCAAGAACGGTCAATCGTTTTGATTTAATGTTTTCTGGAACCTGGTCTGGCATAATTGCGGCCGCTGTATGGGGGCGGGGCGAATATTTAAACGAAAAAGAATTTATATATTTAACCGTCTTTGCGATTTGTAATGTCTGGTTAAAATCATCATCGGTTTCACCGGGGAATCCAACAATAAAATCACTTGATATTTGTATGTCTGGACGTGCAATTTTTAACCGTTTTACAATGTCCATGTATTGGTCCAGATCATATGGGCGATTCATACGTTTAAGAACATTGGGTGAACCACTTTGAATCGGCATATTCAAGAACGGCAATAATTTGAGTTCTGTCGCAAACATATCAATTAAGTCGTCGGTCATTTCGGTTGGATAACTGGACGTGAAACGTATGCGTTTTATTTTATCAAATTTCGCTGCCGATTTAATCAGGTCTGACAGACGGTATATGTTTCCGTTTTCATCGGTGTATTTATACCCGTTAACATTTTGACCCAAAAAACAGATTTCAACTGCACCGGTTTTGGCCGCCAGTTCGACATCGTGAACACAATCGGTGTATGCACGCGATATTTCACGACCACGCGTGTACGGCACGATACAATACGTACAGCAATGATTGCAACCCTCTTGAATTGGGATATATGTAACACGTGGTGAACGTTCCATTTGTGGCATTTCGTCGAATTTTTCAAGCCCCGATAATTCAATGTTTAAAAGTCGTGTATCGGGGTCGTCAAGAATTTCGGGTAATTTATGATAACTTTGTGGGCCCAAGACAAAATTCAAATCGGGAACACGTTTAAATGCATCCGCACCAGATTCACGTGCAACACACCCAACAATTCCCATTATTGCATTTGGCTTTTTTACAAGACGTATGCGACCCAATGCGGAATATACTTTATCGGTTGCCTTGGCACGTACCGCACATGTGTTAAGAATGATAAGGTCCGCGTCCGTTACATCGTCTGTTTGTACCATACCGCGTGCGTTTAACATTGCAGCAATTCGCCAACCGTCATAGACGTTCATTTGACAACCAAAAGTTTGGATAAAGTATTTTTTCATATTTTATCTGTTTCTTGTTCGTATGTTATGCATAATCTTTTTCAGCTGGTTGTATTGTGCGTTTACATAACGATTGCCAATAATTCTTTCCATATTCTTTTTGTGACGAAGTTTGCTTTGTTTTTTGTCCATGATAGAAATATCTTCAAACTTTGGAACCACAAAATCAGCGTTTTTATTCTTGAAATCCATGATAACTTCGTTGATATCTTGTGAAAGTTTTTCCGATGGTGGTTCGATAAATAATATGTTCGAATCCATGGGTGTTTTATCAACAACTATAAATCGTGCGATTTCTGCTTTTGCCGCAACGATAATTGTGTTTGGTTTATCGTTGTCGCGACGAACGGTTATGCCCGAATTGCTTAAATTTTGGGCAACAGCAGATTCAAGTGCCGCTTGAACTAATTCTGAATGTAAACCAGAAATTAAATAAAAGGGTGTTTTCTTTGTCATTTTTTATTTTTGTCTTGTGGGTTCAACAAACCGTTGTGCCAATTTGATTGCACGTTGACGCTTTTTGAATAAAGTAAGTGCTTTGTTATAACGTTTTTTGCTTAAATCAACGGGTGCTTTTTTCCTTGGTTTAGATACACAAGAACAAATCAAAGGTGTATAAGCGATTCGACGCACAGATATTCCAGAACCAGTCGTTTTTTTTGATTCTTTTTTCTTTTTGTCTTGCGTTGTCGTTTCTTTTTTTATTATGTGAGCCGCAGTTGTGTTTTTCTCTTGTTTTGTGGACACTTTTATGGATTCGCGTTTCGTACTAAATGTTTTTCTTTCTGTTACTACTAATATTAAGCCGTATTCGACACCTGTGATACCATCATCTTTTACAAATGTTAAATCTTTCATATTTTTATTCCTTTTATCCTAATTTTTTCTTTAGTAATTCGTTCACAACTGCTGGGTTGGCTTGACCATGTGTTGCCTTCATTACATTACCAACAAAGAAGCCCAACAGACCAACCTTGCCACCACGATACTGTTCAACCTGGGACGGATTGTTTTTTATAACTTCATCAACTGCCGATTCGATTGCAGATGTATCGGTAATCTGTTTCATACCAAATTTATCGGCAATTGCATGGGGGGTACCGTCTTCGCCATCCAACATTTTGATAAAGATTTCTTTGGCTTGTTTTCCATTGATTTCACTTGCCGCAATCATATCGACCAATTCAGCCAAATCGGTTGGCGTGATAATACGCATACCATCGACAATACCAGATTTTTGATTTTCTATATCATAATTTTCAGGATGTGCGAACAGTTCGCTTATCATCCAATTTGCAATTGGTTTTGCACGTTCGGTTTTACCGTCAACCGCCGCATCATACCAATGTGATATATCAACCGTTTCGGTTAAACGCGTTGCGTCATATTCTGATAAACCATATTTTTCAATATAGCGTGTGCGTGTCGCGGACGGCAATTCGGGCATAGTCTTGCGAATACGTTCGATGCGTTCATCGGTAATAATTAATGGCAATAAATCTGGATCTGGGAAATAGCGATAGTCCAATGCATTTTCCTTGGAACGCATAACGGTTGTTATGTTGTCGTCGGGATGATAACGCATTGTGTCCTGGCTGACAGTTCCGCCATTTTCATAGATTTCAATTTGACGTTTTGCCTCGTATTCAATCGCGGCTTTGATAAACTTAAACGAAACCATATTTTTTGTTTCGGTGCGTGTGCGGAAAGTTTTTTCACCAACCGGACGAACAGACACGTTCACGTCGGCACGCATAGAACCTTCTTCCATATTTGCCTTAGACACACCCAATGCACGTGCGATTTCACGAATTTGACGCAGGTATCTTTCGGCTTCATCTGGGGACGTGATATACGAATTGTTTTCGGGATTTTTTGTATCCAGGAACGTTACGATTTCCAACAACATAACCCCCGAACGGTTCAAATCAACGAACGATTTTGTTGGGTGCATATCGTGTTTGTTTTTTGCAGCATCTTGTTCCATGTGGGCACGTTCAATGAAAATTTTCTTCTGTATTCCATCGTCACCCATAATTTCAACCCAGCCACGACCAACGACCGGTGGTTCTTCGGCGGGCTGAGAAATCTGGTATCCCTGGGGCAGGTCTGGGTAAAAATACTGTTTACGGGCAAATTTACTGCGGTGTGAAATTTCGGCATTTATTCCCAAACCGAATTTAATTGCCTGGTCAACACAGTATTCATTTAACACCGGCAACATGCCCGGCATTGCCGCATCAACCATTGAAACCTGGGTATTCGGGGCAATTGTCGGGTTATAGTTTGCCGACGCACCACTGAACAATTTAGAATTGGATAAAACCTCTATATGGGTTTCCAAACCAATAACTAATTCCCAATCACCTGTTTTGCCTTTTATCGTAAACATTTTTATTTTTCCTTGCTTTTTTGTTTTTCGTATCTTATTATGGCGTCCGTCGGCTAGGTAGCTCAGTTGGTAGAGCAAGGGACTGAAAATCCCTGTGTCAGCGGTTCGATTCCGTTCCTAGCCACCATTTTTTTTACCCTTTATTCACCCATTATTTTTGTTGGACGGTTATCAACACCGGCGAATTGTTCGATGTGTTTTGCCAGTTGTAATACCCGTAAATCGTCAAAACGTTTTCCAACAACCTGAATACCCAAAGGTAATCCGTTTTGGGCAAGTCCCGCTGGAACACTGCATGCCGGAACACCCGCCAGATTCATCGCAACAGTGAATAAGTCAAGTGCATAGTATTCCAATGGTGATAAATCAGAATTTAATGGCATTGCCGTTCCAAAACTGGTTGGGCAAACAATCAAATCGCATTGTTCGAATGCGGTATTAAAACTGTCGGACAACATACGACGAACACGTGCGGCCTGCATAAAATAGACTTCATACGATTCGCTGGACAAAACCGCCGTCCCAACAATCATACGACGTTGAACTTCATCACCAAATCCAGCAGCACGTGTTTTATTATATGTATCAATTAAATCATTTCCTTCAACACGCAGACCATAACGCATTCCATCATAACGGGCAAGGTTCGATGAAGCCTCGGCCGGGGCGATGATATAATATGCCGCCAGTGCATCCAAAATGTTTGGAATTGATACTTCAACTATTTCAGCACCGATTGATTTTAAATCGGCAATGCGGTCATTAAACAATTTCTGCATATCATCAGAAACCTTTACATTATTCAATTCACGAATAACACCAATACGTAATTTTTTACCATCACCCAAAATTGCATCCAGCGGTGTATGTGCATTAAATCCGGCACTTTCACTGGTTGAATCTTTGTCATCATGTCCCGCCATAACCGACAACATTAATGCGGCATCGTCAACCGTTCTTGCAATTGGACCCGGGGTATCAAGGCTGGACGCGAACGCAACACAACCCCAACGTGAACAGAGTCCATATGTTGGTTTCATACCAACCAGACCTGTAATTGCCGACGGAAAACGAATCGAACCACCTGTATCTGTTCCGGTTGCCGCCATGCACAGTCCACCCGCAACCGCAGATGTCGAACCGCCCGAAGAACCGCCTGCGGTTAATTTTTCGTTTCGATGCCATGGGTTGATCGGTGCACCAAAGTATGATGTTTTACTGAACGTGCCCATTGCGAATTCGTCCAGGTTTGTTTTACCCAATAATACCGAACCAGAATCAATAAATTTCTGTGAAACGGTTGATTCATATTCTGGAACAAAATTTTCAAGCATATGTGATGCGGCCGTTGTGCGAATGCCACGTGTTGCAAATAAATCTTTCATACCGATTGGAATCCCCTCCAGTGCACGTGCAGTGCCATCGGCATAATGTTTATCGGCCGTTTCTGCATCAGCCAAAGCACGTTCTGGGGTGCGTGTAATATAGCAATTTAATTCATCGCCATATTTTTCAATACGATTCAAATACGCACGTGTCAATTCGGTCGCACTTAATTCACCACTTTTTAATTTTTCTAATGCTTCGTGTATAGTCAGGTCTATCATTTTTTCTACCGTTGTTTTGTATTGTTATCTTTATACTTGTTTGCAAAAAACTTTTTACCGATATTTTCAATTACAAATGGGTCGGTGCATTTGCCGTTTTTGATTTTGCGTGCACAGTTTTTTGCCGTACATATGCTGTCACTTTTTAGAAAAGAACAGATATTAAGGCGACCATTGTATCTGATAAAATTATCCTTTGTTCTGCCAGTGCCCGATAAAAAAGTAGTTGTGTCAATATTCATATTGGCAAACATACGATGCAAACAAGAGTTTTCAGGTATGTTCCCCTTGCTTGACAATGCGGTCAAATAATCTTTTATCTGGTTTTCGGTCATTTGGCCGGCCGGTATATCATAAGAAGTGTCAAAAGCATTACCAAGTCTGCTTATCATGATTTTGACATCGTATTTTTTCTTTGGCATATCACATACTCTTTATCTTTGTTTATCCTGATATTCATCTGCAAAGAATTTCTTGCCGATTGTTTCAATTATAAACGCATCGGTGCATTTACCGTTTTTGATATTATTGAAGCAATCGCGATCGTGGCATTTGCTTGTGTACATGCCTGCACTGGCATGATTAGTCATATAAAGATTCAAGCAACCCTTGCTTTCTTCTTGTGGGGCGTCTGGACACGTGTACATATGTGACAAATACACACTTAATGATTCTTTATTTTCGAAATGTGCAGTAAGATGTCTGGGACAAGAATAATGTGATATTGTCTTTTTTGCAGCCAATTCCTGTAAATATTGTTTAATTTGTTCCATGGTCATTGAACCACAATGCAACGGTTCAACACCACCATTAGATGCCCCCGCACAAGCAGAGTAGTTTAAAATAACGTCATACTTTTTTTCCATTTTTACTTTTTCCTTATCTTTGAATGTCTTTGTATAATTCTGGCAACAGGGTTTTAGCAATTACCTTACGCATAAATTCATCAACACATTTCCCAGTGCAGATTTTTTCAATGCATATCCCGGTGCGTATGCCACGTGTTTTGGTATATAAACTGGGGGTGCATTTGGTACGTGGGTTATACCATGTTTCCAAAATAAGTTTGTTGTTTTCCCATTTTGCAGTGATAGATGATATGCAACCAAAAGAATCAAGTTGATACATTTTTATCATTTCTTGAATTTTGTGTGCAGTGTCTTCATCTGTTCGCAATGGTAATCGTACGCGATGTTGGCGTGGCAAATATACCGTTTCATCATTAAGCAAAATCATGCCCTTGAATTTTTCTATCATATTATTCACCATCCATAACCTTTGGTACAGCAAAATATCCACGTGAAACACCCGCAGTATCGGGTGTGTTTTTTAATATATCACCGCGTGGTGCATTATCGGTAACAACGTCGGCACGTGTTGGTAAATCATGCGATGCCGGGTTTAACATTGGTTCAACACCACTTGTGTCAATTTGTTGCAATTTGTCCAGCCAATCAATAACCGAATCAATGTTCATCGTGGCCAGTTTTTCATCACTTATATCAATGTGAATAAGGTTTGCGAATTTATGTAATTGTTCCTTGCTAAATGCCATTTTACATCCTATTATTAAGTCTAGAGGTTGATTATACAATGATTATAGCCAATTTCAAGGATTTTCCGCGGGCTGGACGTGTCATCGGGTTCGATTGGGGTGCAAAACGCACTGGGGTCGCAGTAAGCGACGATTCCCGCGGATTTGTCTTTGCACGACCGCCAATTGTGGGGGGCGATATGCTGGCCCAAATGTTGGCGTTGGCAAACACCGAACGGGTGGTTGGTATTGTGTTGGGGCTGCCCCTGCGGACCGATGGAACAGAATCCGACACGACAAAAATGGTGCGAACGGTTGCCGAAAATTTAAGTCGCCATACCGATTTGCCAATTTGCTTTATTGATGAAACGTTGACCAGCAGTGCCGCATCCGAAGAATCAAATTTGAAATCTGTGAAAGACATAAAAGAAAAGTTAGATTCCGAATCAGCACGTATAATTTTGGAAAACGCAATTGCGGTTATGAAACGGTTATAAAAAACACGCTATACATTGGAAATCATATGTATAGCGTGCTTTAATTTAATCAAATTTTCTATTCTTCTTCGCCACGAATATCAGGTATTGTTCCGTTCGCAGATAATAAAACAGCGATTGGTCGTGTGGAATCAAACTGGGCGGTTATGATAAATGTTATCATTAATAAAGGCACACTGAAAAACATTCCAATTACACCCCATATCATTCCCCAAAATACCAGGTTGATTAATATAACCAATGTGGACAGGTTTAATGTTTTCCCAGTTAATTTTGGATCAAGTATGTTGCCAAATAAAATCTGGATGCCAATCAAACCGACTGCGGTTAACAGTGGTAATTGTAGTGACGAACCGATTGCCAATGCAAACAGTATTGGTAGTGTGCATGCGATAATCGAACCGATTGTTGGAATATAATTCATAATGAACAGTAAGAATGCCCAAGCACCGGCAAATTCCAGCCCGATTATTCGCAGCCAGATATATGCAGTTATCCCAGTCAATGCCGATATGACCGTCTTCATAAACAGATAGCGTTTCATATTGCGGTCAACACTTTCGATTATATATGCATATTTTTTCGATTGGCGTTTGTTTGCAAACAGGTTTTTTAATTTGTTACGAAATGTTTCTTGTTCGATAAACAAGAACAACATATAAATCAAAATCATACCAACCGATGCAACAATCGCTGCGGCCGATGCACCAACAGATGCAGCGATTTGTGTAAAGTTTGGTAATATGTTCGTATCAATCGATACGCCAAACGATGTGGACATGTAATTCATCGCCATCCACAGTTTGTCCTGTAATACGGGTAGGGCGTTTTGCAGTTGTGCAAACATTGGGTGAATATGTGTTGCAAATAAATATATGATAAATCCAATTGCACCAACCGATACAATGCGTGATATCCAATCAAACAACTTGCCAAAAAACGGTGTTGTTTTTGAACATGGAATTATCACGCGAAGATAATCGGCAATTACATTTATCATATACCACAGAAATACAGCAATCAGTAGTGGTATAAATATTGAACGGCCAAGCCATAAAAGTGCCAGCAGTAATAAGATAGATATCATTATGTGCATTTTTTACCCCCCAATTATTTTTCCGTTTTTAATTTTTGTTGTCGATGTTGGATGGACTTTCTTTGTAAACTGTGTCTGGTGCGAAATGAACAAAAATGTCGTATCAGCCATATTTGCAATTGTGTTTGCAATTTGTTTTTGTGTGTCGGCATCCGCCCCAGAATCGGGTTCGTCCAGTATCGCCAGTTTTGGTTTTGTTAATACCAATTGCAATAACATTAACCGTTTACGTTCACCACCCGAAAAGCCGACATTGATACCACGATTTAACCAGTCTTTTGGAATGTCCAATTCTTCGCGTGCCAATTCGACACGTTGTAAAAAGTCAGCCATTGATAAATCACGACCTGTATCAAAATGCGTATGTGCAACCAGCGAATGTTTTAAAAAACTTAATACCGTTAATCCTGGAATCTCGGGCACATTTTGTGCACCAATAAATATTCCCATCAATGCACGTGTTGTTGTTGATTCACCCGTAATATCACGTCCATCGAAAATGATTTTTCCGGAATCGATTGTATATTCAGGGTTGCCAATAATCGTTTGCACCAATGTCGATTTACCCGACCCATTTGGTCCCGACAATAAACGTCGTTCACCGGGTTTGATATGCAAACTTATGTCGTGCAATAATTCACGACCGTCCATTGATACACAAAGATTTTTTATTTCTAACATTTTTTATCCGTATACATTTTAGTGCGATAATGCCATTTGAATCAACTGTTTAGATTCAACCAAAAATTCCATTGGTAATCGTGCGATGATTGGCGATGCAGCCGCTCCGATAATAAGTGCGGTTGCCGTATCAATATCAATTCCTGACTGCATAAGGTATTGTAACTGAGATTCATCAATTGCACCGGTGGTGGCTTCGTGGCTTTGTTTATTATCGCCATTGGAATGAATTATTGTTGGTAATGTGTTTGCAACTGCATTGTTTCCAATTATTCGTGTGTCGCATTTTGATGCGTTCATAGAATTGTGGCCGGCAAACGAAACAAGACTGCGAAATGTTTGAATTGAATTGTCCAATGCAACACCATACGATAATATATTTGATACGGTATTGTCGCCAATGTGAATCATTTTTGTTCCGGTATCAGCCATTTGTTTTCCACGCGTTATGGCAAGTGAATAAAAGTCGCTATGTGCATTGTTTCCGGATAAAATCGTCGATGGATATTTCCATGTTAATGCCGACCCAATTTCAACTTGGGTCCAATTTAGTGTTGCGTTTTCGTCGCATTTTCCACGTTTGGTTACAAAGTTTAAAATGCCACCAGATTGAATTCCATTTTTGTATTCGCCCGCATACCAATTTTGCACAGTTGAATATTTTACAGTTGCGTTTTTACACACAACAATTTCAACCACACCACTGTGTAATTGGTGGTTTGGACGACGCGGGGCACTGCACCCCTCCATATACGACAATTCAGAACCTTCATCGGCAATAATAAGTGTGCGTTCAAATTGACCAATCTTTGCGGTTTCAATTCGAAAATAACTTGCCAAATCTATGGGACATTTTGTATGTGGTGGAATATATACAAATGTGCCGTCCGAAAATACCGCAGCATTTAATGTCGCAAAGAAGTTATCACCCATTGGCACAACCGAACCCAGATATTTTTTTACCAAATCTGGATACTTTTTAACCGCATCGGAAAACGGCAGAAAGATTATTCCCAAACGATTTAATTCATCGGTATATGACGTATGCACAGATTTGCTGTCGATAACGGTATCTGTTGCCATCCCCAGTAATGCACGTTGTTCTGATTCGGGTAATCCCATTTGTTCATATGTTTTTTTCAGTGCGGAATTATCAATGGGTTTTGTTTCGTTGTAATAGTTTAATTCGTCATAATTGATTGGTTCGTATTCAAATTCGGCCCAATGGGGTTCACGCATTGTTTTCCATTTTTTGAACGCATCCAATCGCCACTGTAAAAGCCAGGCCGGTTCGCCACGCGTATTTGATATTTCACGAATAAGATTTTCGGTCAGTTTATGCTTCATCATGTTGATTTGCCAGTGATTGGGCCTGGGCAAAGAATGTAAGTGATTGGCCCAGCAAACCGTCAGTAAACGTTGATGCCAACATTCCGTCGGGTTCTGTTTTCATCAAGTATTGTAACAGACTGTCTGCACGTGCAATATAATTTTCAATGTTACGGGAAACGTCTGCACTGTTTTTTATTGCACGACGCAATTTTTCCAGTGCAAATGGATTCTTGGCATATTCGTCCATAATTCCACCCAATGCCCGCCACAGGGGGTGTTCGTTTGTGTTGCGGGGCATAATATCAATTGCTGCCATAATCGGGATAAGATTTTGCAACAAATCTTGGTAAATCATTTCTGCATTTTCGGCAACCGCATTCGTTGCAGATTTATTTCTTAATACAGACTGCATTTTTACAAACAGGTTGTATTGAAATTCCAGTGTCTTGTTTATGTTTTTTATGTCCGCATGGTTGTGAAACGCAACAATTGTCGCAGTAACAGATACGACCAATAATACAATAATTCCAACTAAAATCAATACGTTTTCCATATTTTTGTCCCCCATGAAGTGTTTGTTGTTGGTTTTAGTATAACATCTTTTATCGATTCGTGCGATTTTATCTTTACGTATAAAATAGTTTACCGATGACGCGTTTTATGTCTTGCACAGATTCGGTCAAATTGATATAATAAATACATTAATAAGGAAAAAGAAAGGAAGAATCATAATGTTCCGCAAAATTTTAATTGCAGCAATGTTCGGTTGTGCGGCTGGTTATTGCTTTGCCGCGACGACTGGTATGCCCCAGGCCGTCACGTCTGAGGTATTTTATGCCCAGGATAAAACGGTCGATGAAAATCGATATGTTGAACAAAACGATTGGAACGCTGTGGCGGCCGAAAATTTTGGAAATCAATATGTCGAACGGACTGAACAGGTTGTCGAAATTCCTGCGTGGCCAATTGCCGGGTCGGATGCCGATGTTGAAGTTTCTTGTTCCGATGGTGCGTGCAGCAAAAATAAAAAATCTGACAACATCCGCATCGTGTCCAAAATAGGCGAAGATTTGGTTGTTGAAAATAATTTCAATTTGGGTTCACGTGGCGATTTTGGTGGCTGGTCTGGGGGTGCCAATATGTTGCATGGAACCCAGATTCCGGTTGGCTTTGATAATGATTGTGAAAACGGATCTGAAATGCCGTTGTTACACCGCGAAGTGTTAGAAGACGATGGTGGAAATGTTTTGGCAATGTCCCGCAGTGGTCGTAAAAATTGCAATCGCTATTCCGATGGTTATACCGCATATCTTGCAAAGAACGGCTTAACAAAAGCGATGGTTGCAGAAAAGCAGGCGGCATCAATGGGTATGGATGCAGATGCGTTTATGTCTGCCGAAGAAGAAACCGAAATCGGTGTAGATGTTTCTGCAGATGCCGAAGCCCCTGTTGTGTTGAAAGACCAGGTGCGTTCGTGGGTCGTGGCCAGTGGCCAAACATTACGCGAAGTTTTACAGTCTTGGTGCAACAAAGAGGGTTGGGATTTGGTTTGGACAACATCTCGTGAATACCCGATTGAAGCCAGTGCTGTATTCAAAGGACGCTTTGTTGATGTGGCATCTGCGTTGGTGCGTAACTTTGGTCGTGCAATGCCGATACCATATGCAAAGTTCTATAAGGGGAATCGTGTGCTGGTTATATCGACCACAGAAGAATAAAATAATATTTGTTTGACCGTAGGAGAAAACATATATGATAAAAATGATGAAAATTTTTGTTGTGTGCGTAATGTCGGCCTTGATGCTGGTCGGGTGTGCACGTGAAAAGTCGGCCAAGGTTTCGGCATCGGTTGATAAAGACTTTGTTAATGCATACGACGCGTTTGAATTGTCCAAAAATCCACGGGCCAAGGTTGCCAGCAGCGACACAGTTTCTATGTCCGAAGGGGTGTGGTTGGGTAATAAATCTATAATGCTGGAACATAAAAATAATTTGCCAAAGCAATTCGAAACAGACAGTGGTGTTACTATATTATTAAATGAACCTGTGACTTTACAGGTCTTGGCAAATGATATAAATGCGGTTACGGGTCTGCCCGTTAAAATTGATAGCCAAGTAAGTGCTGAGAAATTAAAAAAGACGGTAAATGTCGCATATACTGGAAAGTTGTCGGGCTTGTTATCCCAGGTGGCGACAGATTTAGATTTGTTATGGTATTTCGATAAAACGTCAATTGTGTTTTATGAAACAGAAACAAAAACGTTCACATTATATGCCTTGGGGACCGAGGTTTCATATGAAACCGCAATGAATACCGATGATGGTAACCAGGTGTCATTGGAATCTAAATTAAAAGAATGGGACGAAGTTGAAAGTGCAATTTCATCAATCATAGGTAAGGGTAGCAATGTTGACTTTACTGTATCACGCAGTTTGGGAACAATTACCGTTACAGCACCACCATCGGTGTTGGCACGTGTTGGTGAATATATCGAACGTCAAAATAAACGTCTGTCCCAATTGGTTACAATTGATGTCAAAGTGTTACAGGTGTCAATATCTAATGATACAGCGTTTGGGTTGAACTTGGCTGCAGCAATTAATTCAACATCGGGATTAAATATCGTTGCAAATCCAAAAAACAATCTTGCCACGACCGAAGCGAACGCAATGAATATCGCGGTGTTGTCTAATACAATATCTGGTTTGACGGGTGCAACGCACACTGTTAATGGCAGTGAAGTTGCCGGTGCATATACCCAGAACGATATTATGAACGGTTCGTTGGCGGGGGTTGCGGGAACCAATGCATTAATCCAGGCGTTGGCAAAGCAGGGTAAGGTATCGTTGGTTACAAACGTTGGTGTTACCACACGTAATAATCGTGTTGCACCGGTGAACAATACCCGGACGACCGGTTATATCAAACGTTTCGAATCGCGTAATTTCACAACAGTCGAATCGTCAACGGTTGACCAAGATGATTTGGAAACAGGATTTTCAATGCAGTTGTTACCAAATATTTTGGATAACGGCAAAATCTTGTTATTATTCCGTATGTCGGTTCGTGAATTGTTAAAGATGTCAACCCAGACAATTGGCGAAGTTACACTGCAGTTGCCAGAGGTTGAAGAACGTAGTTTCATGCAAGAAGTTATTATGGAATCTGGCCAGATGTTGGTCGTGTCTGGATTTGAAAAACAGAACAACAGCGATACCCGTTATGATTTGGGTGATCCAGACTTTATGGGATTATCTGGATCGCGTGAAACAGCGGCACATCGTGATGTTTTGGTCGTGATTTTAACACCGCAAGTGTTAATCAGTCCAATGGATGCTGAACGCACA
>JAGCRE010000097.1 GCA_017964865.1 Alphaproteobacteria bacterium
CGGAACATATTTTGTTCAATTAACCGATGCCAACGATCGTGTTTTGGCAAACATTGAATACTTTGTTGCCGATGCGTCAAATTCAGAAGTGGTAACAAACACAAATGGTGAAATGAGCATAAAGTTAAATGCAAACGACTATGCCGCTGGCGATACGATTGATGTCAGTATAACAACCCCATATATCGGCACCGGACTGATTACAATTGAACGTGACAAAGTATATGCATATAAATGGTTCACAACAAATTCAACCACATCGGTCCAGCAAATCACCCTGCCCGATGGGTTTGAAGGTTCTGGATACGTCAACGTTTCTTTTGTTCGCGATATCAACAGCCGCGACGTATTTACGACACCATATACATCGGCGGTTGCACCGTTCCGGGCCAGCACCCAGAAACGCAAAATAGATATAAAGTTGTCTGTCCCAGAAACAATCACAGATAATAAATTGCCGGTTACATACAACGTTTCCAAAAATTCCCGCATTATGATATTTGCGGTGAACACCGGCATCTTACAGGTTGCGAAATACAAGGTTCCAAATCCACTGGCACACTTTTTCCAGAAATCAGCCCTGCAGGTTGAAACATACCAGATTCTGTCGTTATTGTTACCGGAATACAAGATTTTAAGCGAACTGGCAAAAACCGGTGGTGGCGACTTTACAGAAATGGATTCGGGAATTGGCGTTGCGTTGGTCAACCCATTTGCACGCAAAACAAACAAGCCGGTTGCATTTTATTCGGGCATCATCAACGCGACTGCAGATAAAGAAGAAACCGTTACATTTGATGTTCCAGAATACTTTAACGGTGCAATTCGTGTATTTGCCGTTGCATCAAACGACACCGCAACTGGTTCGGCCGACACCGAAACTCACGTGCAAAGCCCAATTGTTATTTCCACGTCCAGCCCAACCGTCGTTGCACCAAACGACACATTTGATATAAACACAATCATAACCAATATGACCGATGGCACAACCGCATCGGCGGTTGCAGACGTTACCGCAACCGTATCGCCAAACCTGTCTATTACAACCGACACAACACAAAAGATTTCAATTCCATATGGTGCTGAAAAACTGTGGTCATTTATGGTCAATGCGGGTTCAACACTGGGGAATGGTGAAATCAAGATTGCGACCGAATTGCGTGACGGTTCAGACGCCATTATGTCGGAACGCACCACCACATCGACATTGTCAATTCGTCCTGTTACAACATACCAGACCAAGATAAAATCTGGGGAAATAAAATCGTCATCTGTGAACGTCCGCAATTTTGCGACTGATGTATATCCAGAATTTGCAAATGTAAAATTGTATGTATCTGGTAATAACGCCATTGTTGCACGCCCATTATTTGAATACCTGAAAAAATACGAATATCCATGCACCGAACAAATTGTGTCGCGTGCATTACCGTATGCATTAATGCCAAACAACGATGTTTTGGAAACAACCCAGACGGAATCACGTGAAATCATAACAAAAACAATCGCAACATTAAAGAACCGCCAAAACGACGATGGTTCGTTTGACCTGTGGGCGGGTGGCGACACGTCGCGTAACAATGAATCAAACGCAAATACCGCTTATTTAACCGCCTATGTTGCCGAATTTTTGGAAATCGCCAAAAAATCTGGATTTGACGTTCCAAAGAATATGATGACACGTGCAATTGACTTTATGCGGACATATGCCGGCACACATATCAGCGATGAATTTGATGCGTCCGCACACGCGTTTGTGATATACGTATTGACCCAAAACGGATACATCACCACAGGCTATATTGATGCATTCGAAGAATATGCCAACGCAAATATTAAACATTGGAAAGGCGATTTAATGGGTGCCTATATCGCGACCGCATACAAATTATTAAAGCAAGAAACAAAAGCAAATTCATTGATAACAAAATACCGCCCGTCAACACGTTCTAAATTCGATTTTGAAAATATGTTCCGCAACAATGTGGCAAACGATGCGAACTATGCGTATTTGATAAATCGCTATTTCCGGACGATTTCGACCGACGATTTGGGCGACGCAGTGAACGAATATATTAATGACGGTAATTATTCGTCATACACATCTGCGGCAATTATAATGGCGGCAATCGGTAATTTGAACGATACTAAGATTTCACCTGATGACATCTCAATATTGGCCGATGGCACACAAATCACACCACAAACACGCAACGGTGTAATTGTTGCCAACGTGCCAACTAATTCTAAACACATCACAATAAAGTGTAAAAATTGCGACCGAAAAAACGCAATGTATTACACAACTATATCGGGTGGGTTCCCAACCACACCGTCACAGACATCAAATGGCATTGAAATATCGCGAACATATTTTGACGAAGACGGCAACCGTATAACATCGGCACGCGTTGGCGATACAGTTACTGTTAAAATTTTTGTTCGTTCGCGTCGCGGTGATGTTATTCCAAACGTTGTAATTGCCGACTTGGTCCCGGGCGGATTTGTCGCTGGCGATCCGGTGGGCGATATGAACTTTGCCGAAACACGTGAAGACCGCGTTTTGGTATTTTTGGACGTAACCCGCGACGGCCAGACAATAACATACAATGCGGTTGTTGGGGCGGCTGGCACGTTCCAGATTCCACCAATATATGCATCGTCTATGTATAATCCGCAAATAAATGCGACCAACAATGTTGGCGAAACGTTTACCGTTAAAAATGCGTTTGTTGAATAATCTTAAATATAAAACCTCTGTCTTTTACCACAAACATAGACGTGGGTGCATTATTGTTGGTGCGTTGATTTTCATCTATGTATTTGTGCGATTATTTTTGACCCCGCCATTATTAAGCGACACGCATTTTTCCCGCGTGTTTTATGACAGAAATGGAAAATTATTACGCGTAACACTGGCCGACGATGATAAATATCGTATTTTTGCACCATTAAATGAAATTGCCGATACCGTAAAACAGGCAACGATTTTATACGAAGACAAATATTTTCCATATCACCCCGGCATAAACCCCGTCGCACTAACGCGGGCAACACGTGCCTATTTTTCACATGCCCCCCACCCCGCTGGTGCATCAACAATAACGATGCAGGTTGCCCGAATAAAATATAACCTGGACACGACAAGCCCGGGCGGAAAATTAGTTCAAATTCTGGCCGCACTTTATATCGATGCGTTTTATTCCAAAGATGAAATTTTAACCGCATACCTGAATATGGCACCATATGGCGGAAATATTCATGGTATCGCCGCTGCATCACAAATTTATTTTCATAAACGCCCAAGCGAACTGACCGCAATCGAATCTATCACATTATCCACAATTCCCCAAAACCCGACAAAGCGTGGTTTGAACACCCCAACGGGATTGGCCAATATGCAAAAAATGCGTGGCGATTTGGTTCGTCGCTGGACAGAAAGATATCCCGACGATTCATCGTCATTACAGACATTTGCCGATATGCCACTGGCGGCATTTGGGACACGCGACCTGCCTTTTTTGGCTCCGCACTTTATCGACAGACAAATATCAAAATCAAACGGTGCCGACACAACCACAACAACCATTGACATAAATTTACAGCAAAAAATAGAACAACGTTTGCGTACCGAAATTGCAAAGCGGAAAAATATCGGCATACAAAATGCGGCGGCAATTTTAGTAAATTATAAAACGATGCAGGAACTTGTTCACATCGGTTCGGTTGATTATTTTGATAAAACAATATTTGGCGAAAATGACGGTGTAACATCGCGTCGCAGTCCCGGTTCAACATTAAAACCATTGATATATGCATCTGCGGTTGATATGGGGTTGATACATTCAATGACGCTGTTAAAAGACGCAAAAATAAACTTTGGCGTATATGCCCCGGAAAATTCAGATAACGAATTTTTTGGCCCTGTTCTGGCACGCGACGCGTTGACACATTCACGCAACATTCCGGCAATAAATCTGGTGCGACAAATTGGCACACGAAGATTCTATAAAACATTGACCGATTGCGGGGTTACGAAATTAAAGTCGCCCGAACATTACGGCATATCGGTCGCACTTGGCGGTGCCGAGGTTTCTATGCACGAACTGGCGGGCATATATGCGACCATGGCAAACCTGGGGCAATACAATGAAATAAAATCAGACATAAACGCAAAAACAAAACGCCCCACATCGGTTTTAAGCCCCGAAGCATTCTTTATCGTTCTGGACATGCTGGCACACCAAGGCACCCCGACAACAAAAATTCCATTTGCAAAAGACACCACACCAAACATAACCCATATGTGGAAAACCGGCACATCATCGTCATACCGCGACGCATGGACGGCGGGCATATTTGGTGACTTTGTTTTAATTGTTTGGGTTGGCAATTTTGACGGCACACCCAACAACGCGTTCAGTGGTGCCAAGGCCGCCGCCCCAATATACTTTGCATTGGCAGACACCATTACAAATTACTATAAAAATTCGAACACCCCCGTTCCGACTAATAACTTTTTAAGCCCAGATATGAACATATCAAAAATAGATATGTGCGATACGGTTGGTGGATTGGCGGGCGAACATTGTCCAAAAACAGTGCCGGCATATTTTATTCCGGGCAAATCACCCATTGAAACATCATCGGTCTATCGTGCAATTCCAATTGACAATGTAACCGGGCGACGTGCGTGTAACAATGACCCCAAAACAACACATATGGCGGTATATGAATTTTGGGATTCCGAATATCTTGATATGTTTCGACGTGCCGGCATTAAACGTAACACCCCGCCACCATATATGGACGGCTGCAATCTGCTTGATGTCGAAAATACAGAAAATTCAATCATTATCACGTCGCCTGCCGATACAACCCGATTGGTAATAACAACCGGTGCCGACAGTGAAACTGTTTCATTTAACGCAATTTCCGAAACAACAGATGCAAAAATTTTCTGGTTCTTGGATGACGCAACAATTGGCACAACACATTCTGGGGAAACATTTACATATGACGTTCCAATGGGAACGCACATTGTTCGTGCAATTGATGAAAATGGTCATGGCACATCAAACAAATTCAGTATAATCAAATAAAAACCGCCCAAATGGGCGGTATTATTTTATTCTTCGCGATCGTAATTTAACAAATCATATTTCACGATATAGTTAAACGATAAACCAATAATTAAATTACTGCCGTAATAATCAGACGAACGCGATTTTGCAATACGATATTGAACATATGGCCCCATTGTGAAATTGTTCCACAAATTCGTATCCATACGCACATCGGCACTGAAATCGCGTTTCAAGTCGGTGTCTTCGTATGCAGAATAAGTCAGGTATTCACGATAATAACCATTGGTTGAAAACTTTACCCCATCGCGAATTGCATATTCCAAACGCCAGCCCGCCTCAATCGCCCCCTTGTTCACCGGGTTATTGGTATATGTAAAGTCATATTCATATAATCCAGTTAAATAAAGACTTTTAATAATTGGATGATCAAACAGCGACAAACCGGCATTTACCCGAACAACATTTTGACGTGGTGCATTTGCATTTGGAACAAATTCCGTCTGATACGATGCACGTGCCAATGGTCCAAACTTTAAATCACCGAAATGCCAACGTGCCCAGGCTAAATTAGACGACAATAAAAATTTATCTGCATTTTCATTTGTTATTCTGTCGCCATCATATGGTTGAATGGTTGTTTTGCCATATTCCATAAACAACGCATTTTCCCAATGCAAATCGCCAACATTGTATTGCAATGCGGTATCCCAAACACCCTTTACAAATTCTTGGTCATCGGCACGCAGTGCAGTAACCGGTGAATCTTGATAATACTTTGCATTACGAACCGT
The DNA here is from genome assembly GCA_017964865.1 of Alphaproteobacteria bacterium. The sequence goes on from JAGCRE010000097.1 coordinate 5,879, forward strand.
CGTTTTTGATAAATCAAGACCGATACGTCGTATATCCAAATATAATTCACGATCGTCCGCCGCGTTCGCAACAATTGGTAACATCAACAAAACCAATGACAAAAATGCCTTTTTCATGATCCGCCCTTTTTATATTTTATTGTTACACGACACGCAACATATTGTCGGCCGCGGCCGTCCGCCACCCACCCGAACGCAGTGCGATTGTTATTGCCCCACGTGACGATGCCGGCAATTCGACCGTAACCCGATTTCCAACAATATATTTTGTTACAACATCAACACGTTCACGTCGCATAATACGATTAATTTCTGCCCAATCAGCGATTGCGTCGTTACCCAATGTGATTTGTGCAACAAACATATCGGTTGTAGTTCCATCGTTTAGCCAATTTTGGATTTCATTTTCTGCCATCCAAGATTTTGCCGCAACTTTATCAACCGTCATTGTGATTTTTGCAGAATATGCCGTATTAGAAATTTTTTCGTTATCAATATTTGTTTCCGATATTAACTTTTCTAAATCTGCACTTTTTGCCGACCGTATCGCAGGTTTTAATTGGTCTGCCATTGCATATGGCGACAATTTATCAACCAAGATTTGACGACGTGCATCGTTTATTGCCATTGTTTTCGCAGCCGATGACGTATCACTTGTCATATTCACATGTGCCGACCCAATTAAATCTGCGGCATACGAATGCCCAACACACAAACAAGCCATAAAAACAAATATTAATTTTTTCATATTGCACATATTAAACTTAAAAAAACATATCCGCAAGACCTAACTTAGAATTTTGCATCAAAGCCGACACGAATTCCCATTGATTTATAGATAGAATTAACTTCGTTACTTGATTTGCACACCCAACCACCGCAATTTTCTTTTGCTGTATTCAACACGATGGCCGCCTTGCTGCCGGTATCTGGATCCAACATTGCGGTTTCATTGCCACCATATTGTGCCAACAATTGATTATACAATTTGTGATTCAAATATGTGTCTGCATTTGCACCACTGACCTTGTAATAATCATATGTCATACCAATCGACAAAGCCACACTGTTTGTAATTGCCGTTTTCCAATTTCCCGCCAGACCAATATGCAATGCCGAAAACATATTTGCAGAATCTTCGACGCTTTTCGGGTGTGCCCAATCCCAACGATACGGCTGATTACCCGTTGATTTATAGCCTGGGAACCCCAATTCAAATCGACCATTAATGCTGTTGTTTTGGTTTATATCATACAGCATATCCAACGCCAAATATGGTCCCGACCATTCAACATCATACGAATGACTAACCCCTGATTGCGAATAATAATATGTGTCGCCATAATCGATGTATTCGGTATAGTATGTATGTTCATCCTCGTCAAACACCGCCACTGGATATTCATCAGTATTATCACGCCAGAACAATTGTTCATGATATTCGGGGTTTTCGGATGTTCCAACATTATAAATTCCAAAAATTGCCGGGTCACATTGTGTTTCACCATCACCATGGTCAAAACACGCACTGGCCACAAACATCAAACCCTTGTTTGCCTTGGTTTCAACCTTGTATTTCAAATATCGGTATCCAATCGATGGGGTTATTTTGATATTGCCGATACGCCAAAAGTCGGTCAAACCAAATCCAAAATTAAATCCCATCATATTGCCGTCTTTCGTTGAACCAATCGACAACCCATGTCCCGACAAATAAGAACCATCACTGAATTCTGTGGCGACGAATCCACCATTTGTAATATCGTCATCGGTCATATTTGATTCGCCCCACTGCATACCATACTTGAACCCGGCATCAACCTGCATTTTTGTTTTGCCCAAATCAAACACATAACCACCGTTCAAGTCCAAAACGTTCCACGCCAAATTGTTATAGTTCAATATGGAATTTGCGATTTTATTCATTTCGAATTTCCACATCGCGTTTTCATGGGTAATTCCACCATTTACAAAGAACCCTGTTTTTGACGATTTCTGTTGTGAATTTGACTTTTGCGACGTTGTTTGATTTACACGTCCACCCGATTGAGAATAGTTATTGTAATTACTGTAATTATTATAATTGCCGTTATACCGCACACTGGCCATAGAATTTGTTGTTGCACTTGGGCGACTGTAACCCGACGTTGCATAGGTTCCGCTTTGCCCATACCCAGACTGAACCGGCCGATATGCCGCCCCCGTATAGTATGTTCCCGCTGCATTTACACCAAAAGGCAACAAGATTGCACAATTGACCAGCACCAACAAACTGAATTTAGGCACAGTATTCCCCTTTTCTATAATATCTTTACTATTTTATCATAAAAAGGTTGAAAAGCAAATCACTTCTTGCAACAATGACGCGGTAATAAATCACAATTGCGACCATGGCGGAATTGGTATACGCGCAGCACTAAGGATGCTGTGGAGAAATCCTTGGGGGTTCAAGTCCCCCTGGTCGCACCAAAATTTTATAAAAAATCGGCATTTTGTGCTTGCCCGCCGTTTTGAAAATTTGCTAGACTTTAAACAAGAGAATGAAAAAATTTGGGCTGATTTTGGCTGGGTGTGTTGCATTTATTGGGTTTTGCTGTGCAGCATATTCAGATGATGTCGGCGACGTTGCACGCGTCGCCAATCGTCGCGTGCCGGCCATGACATCGGTTTCGGGGACTCGCGGACAAACCAACACTGATAATACAAGTCGTCTTAATTCGGCAACATCCCACACAACACAAAATGTTCGTGGACGGACCACCACAACAACACGCACACCAAATATCACCGAACGAAACACAACCACAACACGTAATACAACGGGCAATGTCGTTTCACGAACAACCATCGGTAATTTGGCAACACGTAATACGCCCCAGACATCACGTTCTGCGACCCGCACCGCATCATCTGGAAACGCTTTATCACGTTCTATTTCACGTGCCACAACGGTCACCCGCGAAGACATATTGAACCGCGACTATTCGAAATGTAAAAAGGTGTTCTTTGACTGTATGGATGAATTCTGTGCCAATAAAGATGCCCAATTAAAGCGTTGTGCATGTTCGTCCCGCATAAACGAATTTGATTCTGTGAAAAAACAGTTGGCCACGGTCGAAGATAAAATGCTTGATTTTAATCAAAAATTATTGACGGTCAGCATGGAAAAAGAAGATGCCGCGGCATTGAACATCGCGACTGAGGGCGAAACCGCATTTTTATCAACCAAGGACAACACAAAATCAAAACAGACACTTGACGCGATTGCCAAGAAATTAAATTCCAGTTTTGATTCAAGTAATTTTGATGACAACAATTTACAAGTTTTGTCATGGTCACTGGATATTGATTCGGCATTTGATAATGTTGATTCATTAATGGGTGCATCAACAACATCGAAATCTGGGACGGCGTTATATTCGGCAGCCCTGCCCGTATGTCGTCAAATGGCGGCCGAGGTATGTAACGACACAGACGTATCTTTGGCCGAAGGTGGTTACCAGGCATTAATCGAACAAGATTGTAACACCGTCGCAAAAACATATAAAACCCAGACAGCCCAGGCCCGGTCCAAGGTCAAAGAAGGTTCCGCCCTGCTTGATATGTCGCGTTTGGACGTATACCAGAAACGCAATTCCGACGACATTTTGACCTGCAAGAAAAAAATGCTGGATATGTTAACCGATTCAACCGTATGTGGCGACGAATTGGGCAAATGCCTGGACGTAACGGGGCAATATATCAACCCGACAACTGGCGAAGTATTCTTGACACCGCAACTGGTGAACCTGACCACATTATTATCACGCCCAGACGACAATGCGACCTGGTCAACAACGGCCAAGAACGGCACATTTGTGAACTTTTTAAATTCGAAAAAGAAATTTTTACAACCCGCAATGGAACACTGTCAAAACATCGCTGATTCGGTGTGGGATTCATTTATCGAAGATGCATTGGCACAAATAAAACTGGCCCAGGATAAAAAGTTAGATTCTGTCCGGCAAAGTTGCACCGTGTTAACCGCACAATGTCTGGCGGATGCATCTGCGACGATTACCAAATTTGATTCACGTGCATTGTCAACGTTTGGCATTGCCGCAGACAAGACGGCAAACGTGATGTGTGCAGACGTAATAAATTCGTGCACAGCATTGCTGAATTTAACAAACGACGGGGAACAGTGGAATGCGGGTGTTTCGGAAATAAATCGCACAACAACATACGAAACACTTATGCATACCTGTCGTGAGGTTGGACGTGCCTGTATTGTCCAGGTTTGCACATCGACGTCTGGCAATTTTGGTTTGTGCGAAAACATCGACACATCTACGAATCGTAAAAGTATTGTTAATCGTACTGCCTGTTGGGACGAAGTCAAAGAATGCATCCGCAGTGCTGGTGCAGAATCGATAAACGACATAATCACAGAACACCTGGGGGCGGCCAGCGACAACACATTGAATTTCTATGCATCTATGTATAACACCAACAATCAAACCATTATCAAAAGCCGTGACGATGCTCAAACCGGGTATTGCATCACAGATTCGGGAACAAATTGTATTTATGATGCATGTGCCACCGATTGCGGTGCATCTTCGGACGTATTCACGTGTCGCACATGCCGATTGGCAGAACAGATTTGGGGTAATTGCGAAGTTCATCCAAAAACAAACCTGCCGTTTGCTGGATACCATAACAGAATTAAAACACCAAAAGACACCAAAACATCGACATTGTTGTATTGGTTCGCAATTAATACCGGAACCGAATCTGCCAGCGACAGTTGTCGCGACACAACATGTGGCATTGGATATTCTGCTGAACCGATTGATGGTACAGACCTTTATACCTGTGTCCGGACCGCCGCCCTGTGTATGCCAGAATATGATTCAAACGACGCCCCAAGAAAATGTGAAGAAAACGAAACACCACTTACCACCATGAGTGGGGAATGCCAATGCTGTCTGGCATTGGATTCGGCCGGTAATTGTTGCACCAATGGTAACGTCGTAACCTACACTGATACATACACATTCTGCTCATCTACTGGTTCCGCCACATTTATAACAGATACATACACTGCATCTGATGGGGAAACACATATATTAATGTGTGATGCCGGTGATATTTCTGTAAACACAAGCAACAACAATATAAATTGCACTGGCACATTGGTTGATATCAAGATAAAAGATGGCAAGTTTTACTATACATCACCGACGAATCCAAATTATGTTAAAAACCAATACCGTGATATTGAAGGCAATAAATGTACATACAGTTGCAACAGTAATGGTGAAAATTGTACGTTCTCTAACTCAGAAATTGGTTCAAGTGCATGTACAACCCGACCAGAAGATGGCTCTTTCTGGACGGTGATTTTTAGTTCAAACTAAACGGGATGACGGCAAGAGAGAAAATAA
>JAGCRE010000098.1 GCA_017964865.1 Alphaproteobacteria bacterium
GCCAAATTGCCCAAGCCGCCGCTGTTCCCCGGTATCTAAATCAAGACTCCAAACCATCGGGTCTTCATCACGATATGACAAAAATACAATCGTCTGCATATTTGGTGAAAAATGTGGTGACATAACAAAAGTCTTTTCATCAGACAAATACCGCATACCATGACCGTCATAATCCATAATTGCCATACGTTTTGTTCGGTTATGCACTGGACCAGTTTCAGCAATAAACACGATTTGCGTATCAAAGTATCCCAATTCCCCGGTCAACCTTTCATAAATCGCATCTGCCATAATATGTGCCATACGACGAATCGACTTTTTTGATGCGACTAAACTTTGTGCCTCTATCTGTTCGGTGCCATTTATGTCCCAAACAAAGAATTCCAGTTTATATTTACCGCCCGCTTCGGTGTTCATACGTGCCTGGACCAGAACTTGAGTTTTAATCGCCATCCATGATTTGAATTTCGGTATCTCACCCATTTTTACATATTCTGGAAATGCATCGTGCGAAACGATACGGAACAACCCGGTGCGTTTAAGGTCGCTTTCCACCACTTCACGGATAGTTTTCGCATCCGCAACCGCCACCCCGTTTCCAGTTTCGAATTTCTGGACCGCGATTGATGTTGGATCAACCGCCCCCGCGACAATATCAACCTTTAATTCTGCATGTGCCGATAAAACAAACGCAAACACAACCGCGACCGCGGCAATAAATTTCTTGAACATATTTTTCCTTTCCTTAAATACTCAATCAATTCTATACACCCCAACAACAAAAATCAAAAGATAATTTATGATTTACAATCGCCATCACACCCGTATTTACCGCGGCCGATACACATGTGTTTATATTTGTATTGACAACTGTAAATACATTGATATAGTCAACTGTAATTACGAACGTATTGTTAAATGTATAGAGGTGTGCCAATGCCAAATGTTATGCAACAATTGTTTATAATGAACATCGACGCATTACTGCGTGAATACGCTGCATATAAGACGTTTAACAAGTCAGATTGTGTTATCAATATGCGTATTCCAAAACCCGTCCTGGACAAGATTAAACAACTGGCCGAACAACAACACGTTCCCTATCAATCATTGATATCATCTGTCTTATTTTCGCTGGCCAATGTAGAAGATAAATAAAAAAATGCGGTCATTCGACCGCATTTTAATTTTCTGTTTTGGTTTTTGATTACCACTGATACAACTGGGCACCACAACCCAACGCATTTGCACCACTGGTGCTGCCCAAGAACTGCAAGATTATACCGACACCAAATAACAATGCAAAACCAATCAACAAAGCCATACCTTTATCTTTGGCTTCTTTTGCTGCATCGATTTTACCCGCAGATATGAATCCCCATGCCCATCCAGCAATCATAAATGCCGCACCAATAAACGCAAACGTCCGCAATAAGTTAAATACTTTCTTTAATTCACCAAGAATCTGGCACACACCACTTTCCTGTATTGCAGCGAAAGCCGGGCTTGCAACCATCATACTGATAATTGCCATATTAACCTTATTCATAACTTTTTTCATATAAATCCCCTTTCTTTAGAATTTCTTGTAATACAATTTTATCATAATTTTTAACATTATTCAAATATAAAAGGCACCGATAATCGGTGCCAATTATATTTATTTTTCCGCATTACATTGCAGGAACAATAACATAACGTTGCGATTTTGCACATTTATCACAACCACATGATGGTGCCACATCGGCTGCACGTGTCAATACCGCACGTTTTGGTGTGGGTGCAATACCACCATTGTCGCGTGCGAACAATTCGCTGCAACTGGTGTTGCGATAAACAACGCGTTTGCTGGTATCTAATTCACGAACCGAACCCGTGTAACGTGAACCATATTCACCCGCATAGAATATGCAATCTTCACCATCTTGGACATAACGAACCCCACCACGATAGTAATCGTATGCACAACCCGCCAATGTCGCCAACGCAATTGCTGAAATCAATACTTTCTTCATAACCCGATTCCTTTATTAAATTCGCCCTCTCAAATCACCCCCGATTCGACGGTCTTATTGTTGCATAAATAGGGTTTAAGTCAAGTAACACACAAAAAAAATCACCCGCCCCGCCCCAAAATATGCTATA
>JAGCRE010000099.1 GCA_017964865.1 Alphaproteobacteria bacterium
ACATAGTTTTCAGATAACACATTGCCACCATTGACCGCCAGTGTCATTGAACCTTCTTCGTCCATAATATCGACCGGTGCGACATCTAAAAAACCGCGTTCGCGTATTGCCGCCCAATGTGATTTAGAATCACTGCGATTGCCACCGTATGCGGTGTTGCATTCAACAATTGTTCCATCAACAATGCTGACCAAGTCTTTTATCAATTCTGGTCGCAGATAATTTGTCTTGGCAGATTCGCCGGTACTCATTTTAATGCCGACCCGACCATTTGGCTTCCAATTCAATGCATTGTATGCACGAACCAAACCCGCCGGCGATATGTCGCGTGTAAAATACACAACTGGGACATCGTTTGTTTTTGCAATACTGTGTGCACCAATTGTGCCGGCAACAACCCCCGCCGCAGCCAGTCCAATAATAGTTTGCTGTTTCATTGTTTCTCCTTTGCTTTATCTGCTTTTTTGTTGCAAAACGCTGGCGATATAGGCACGACCAAATGGCGTAAGTGCATATGTTTGTCCGCCTTGGGCATGACCGTTTCTTAATACGCCAATCATTTTTAATTCTTCTACTACACGAGGTTTTTTTAAGTTATTCAACGCACCCATATACCCGTATGGGTATTTTTTAACGTGTTCCAGAACGGTGATAACGTCTTGTTCGTGTTGGTTGGTCATTTTGTACTCCTTTTATTGCGATAAAATGTCTCTGTGTTGTGATATCAGTTTGGATAATTCCAGTGCAGCTTTTTTCCCTACTGATACACCACCATTGTTAGATGTTTCTGGGCTGATACAACAGCCATTGCCCAGCATTTCGTCAATTAAACCTTCGTTTGATCGAACAAAAGGTTGCATTGCACGAACAATTTGCTGTTCCAGTTTTGGATTTCGTGCATACATATAAATTGTTATCGGGTCATGGCGGGTTAAAATTTCTGAATAGTAATAATCGGCCTTGGGGAACTTATAGGCATAAATATACTGACCACCGTCCTGGACAACAATATCGTCCAATGCTTTTAATGTCGCTTCATATATATTCACATTACAACTGATATGAAACGCGACAAAATTTTTATTGCCATTTATTGGTGGTAATGTATTTCCACGACAACTGCGGAACCAAGTCCAATCTTGGCGACCGTCCATTTTTATATCACGTCCCAAAGTTTCCCAACTTTGCGGTTTAGGATATTGTTGAGATTTGAACAAATTTATTGAATTACTGCAACGTGCCAAAGCGTATTCGCACGCATTGTTATATTCTTTTTCGCTGACATCGGCATAGTGGCCGTCTTGCTTGAAACGTATTTTTTGATACAGTAATTGAACGTCGCCGCCCCCAGAATTTATCATTTCCAAAATAGCAACGTTGGATATATTTGGGTATTTCGCCTTTATCGTATCAAACAGCATATTGATGACATCGTTGCGGGCATCGTTATACTGGGCAACCTTGGACGGTGTTGGTTGTTCAATGTGTGTGAACCAGTAATACCAGCCACCGTTTTCGTGATGTCGTTTTTCCAGTTTTACCCCAAATGCGACCATTTCACCATTTAATTGTAACCATTCGCTGTCACTCAGTCGGTCTGCGGGTAACCCAGCAGATTCCCCGCTGGCCAAAAAAGTGTTCAGGTATTTATCGAAATTCCTGCTGGCCCGGTCGCGTAAACTGACGATTTTCTGTGGTGTGGGTGTGGTGCGTGTGAACCAATAATACCAGCCACCACTTCTGTGTTGTTGTTTTACCATTTTTATGCCCAATGGTGCCAGTTCGTTATTTAATAATGCCCATTCGGTATCAGACAATCTTGCCGCAGGCAAGCCAGTTGTTTGACCAGTTTTCAGAAAGTCGTTTAAGTGTCTTTCAAAATTCTTACTGGCTTTATCCCGTAAATTGCTGGTTGGCATAATTATATCCTTTTGTTATTTCCATTTTTTATTCAAAATGTCACCGGATTTGATGTATTCGGGAGTTGATGATTTTAATTTTTTGCGTGCACGTTTTGCATATGTTTTTGCGTTCTTTTCATCGTTGTTCAGGTTATAGTATTCGGCCATTGCCCAATCGGCACGACCATCGCCATCGTCAAAAGTCTTGGCCAGTGTCCAATATGCCAATGGTGTTGGTTCGACCAATATCGCGGTGCGGACCAATTCGGCGGCACGTGTTTTGTCGTCGGGTTTGTTCCGTTCGGTTAACACAATCGCCAGTGCTGTTTGAATTTGTGGGGCATCGGGCAATAATTCCAGTGACTTTTCATATGCAGAAACACTGTCGTCATAGTGTCCAAATTGAAATTCAATATCGCCCAGCAATTCATAATAATACGGGTTGTTTGGGTTGCGTGATATCAATGTGCGGGTTCCCACACGTGCCGTATCTAAATCGCCACCACGCATATTTGCAATTGCACGTGCATAAATGGCGGCATCTGTTTTGTTAGAGTAGGGATATTTGGTCAACACCACCTTTGGTGAATCCAGGTATCCAATCAGTTTTGCACGAACCAATTCGAATTCGACACTTTGGCGGGTGGTGGTCTTTTTATCTTGTTTTGTGGTAAGTGTTGTCTTTGCGATTTTTTCACGTGCATTTTTTATGCGTTCCGATGTCAACGGGTGGTTTATTCGATTTGGGTTAACGCGTGATTCAATCGCGTCCGACATATCACGCATTTGTTCGAATACAACAATCAGTGCGTTCGGGTCAATGCCGGCACGATTAAGAATATCAACCCCCATATCATCGGCAATTCTTTCTTCGTCACGTGAAAAAGCCAACATTGATTGTTGGGCAACGCCACTTGCCCCGGCCAGAACACCGGCCCCCAAAGACGGATTGCCACCCGCAACCATTAAACCAATCCCCAGTGCCTGAATCATCATGGCACGTTTCATTTCACTTTCCATACGGGCAGACATTTGTGCCATGTGGCCGCCAATTGTGTGTCCTAATTCGTGGGCAACAACCGCTTGTAATGCCGCCGGAGATTTTATTTGTTTAATCAGGCCTGTATAGATATATACATCTTCGCCACCCATAACAAACGCATTAAAATCATCGTCATCAACAATATGCACATTTAATCGTCCGTCGGGAATATCAGCCGCCGTTGCAAGTGGCGAAATCAATTCGGTTAATGACTTTTCCACCTCGGTATCATTAATAAGCGATGCCGCATACGTCGGCAGTGCCAAAAATAACGCAACAAAAATCGTAATCAATTTACGCACCGACGTTCACCCCACAATCAAAAATAGCCATTAAATCACGTGTCCAGTCGTCAATTTCATTGTTGCGTGCCGCACTGGACGCCAATTTGAATAAATCACGATGTTCACGATAATCAACAAAGTGATATTGTATCCAGCCCGACTGACGTGTTCCCAATAATTCGCCAACACCACGCATCATTAAGTCTTGTTCGGCAATTACAAATCCGTCATCGGTTTCGCACAGGACGTTTAATCGCTTTAATCCGTCGGGCGACAGGTTGTTTCCATATATTAAAATGCAATAAGATTGTTTATTGCCACGTCCAACGCGTCCGCGTAATTGGTGTAATGCCGCCAGCCCAAACCGTTCGGCATTTTCAATAACTATAATTGTTGCATGGGGGACATCAATACCAACCTCAATCACCGTAGTTGCAACCAATATATTCATGCCTGAATTGTCATCGGCAAATTCTGCCATTATGGCATCACGCTGTTTTTTATCCATTTGCCCATGAACCAGACCGACGTTTTTGAAAACCGTCTTTAATGATTCATATCGTGTTTGAACCGCGGTCATATCGGACACTTCGGATTCTTCGACCAATGGGCATATCCAGAATACTTTCGCCCCATTTGCGATTTGCGGACTGATACGCGAAACCAGGTCACCAACACGTGCCATTGGCAATTTTGTTGTTTTAATTGGCAACCGACCCGCAGGCTTTTGATTTATAATAGAAATATCCATATCACCATAAATCGTCATCGACAGTGTTCGTGGAATCGGGGTTGCCGATAATGCCAACAGGTCGGGTTTGTTACCCTTTTGACGTAATGCCTCGCGTTGTTGCACACCAAAACGATGCTGTTCATCGACAATAACCAATCCTAAATCACGATATTCCACGTCATTTGAAAACAGTGCGTGTGTCCCCACAACCAGTTTAGTTCGACCCGAACGCAATGATATTAATTTTTCGCGTCTGGACACCCCCTTGTCCCGGCCGGTCAAAATATCACACACAATACCGATTTTGTCGCACATAGGTTTTAATTTTGCAAAATGTTGCTGGGCCAGTGTATCGGTCGGTGCAACCAATGCGGTTTGACCGCCCGATTCCGCCATTTTAACCGCCGCCGCCATTGCAACAATAGTTTTACCCGAACCGACATCCCCCTGGACCAGACGCATCATCGGGACGTCGGCCGACATATCTTTGAATATTTCATTTATCGTGCGGTTTTGTGCATCGGTCAATTCAAATGGTAAAATATCACGGAATTTTGGTAACAAATCATACTTTTTTTGACGAACAGTGCGACGGAATTTAACATCGGCCCGGTTTTTGCGACTTATTGCGATTGCCGATTGATGGGCCAGTAATTCACAATATGCTAATTTTGCAATATATGTTGAATTTGGTGCCAGGTCATCATTACTTTGTGGAAAATGCACATGCCGTAACGCATCAAAGAATTCCATCGTTCGTTCATCGGCACCGTTTGTGTGTTCGGGTAATGCGACAAAAATCTGGTCGCGAACATTTGCAAATGTTTTCTGGGTTAACCCTTCGCCAGATGGGTAAATCGCCTGGTTTTTTGGGATTTTTTCGGCATTTTGCATTTCTTCGACAAAATCGGGGTGGTTAATTGTTGGGCGACCCGCAATCATTTCGATTTTGCCACTGACAATTCGCCACGATCCAACCGGTAATTTATTTAACCAGTAATCCAGGTAGGACGAATTAAAGAACTGAATTACGACCATCTGGCCAGTTTTGTCGGCACAAATGATTTGCGTTGGACGTTTACGACCCCGACCAAATGTGCCACCACGACGATGCGATTTAACCAATAACTGAATTGTAATTGTATCACCGTATGTTGTGTCTGTAACATTTTCGGTAATTTCACGATTTCGAACCGATGATGGTGCGTGCAACAGAAAATCCAAAACCCGTCGCCCGCCCAAAACATCGTTAAAACGGGCGGCCAAGACCGGCCCAACCCCGCGAATAAATTGCAGGTCCATATTCAAAAAATCAGCCAAATCTTTCTTCATATATATAAAATGTAGCCAATTTTACGCTGTTATTCAATACATAAATTTTTGGGTTTGATTTTTATTTTAAGAATGATAACCTTTAGATTCCATACAGAAGGATATTTATGTCAGTCAAAGCAAAACGCCTGTTTAAACGCATCATCAGTTATGCAGGTTTGTTCTTTTTTGTTGTTGCTGCCGTTATGTTGTGGTGGCAGTTGCGTAATTACAGCATATATGACATTGCACACACAATGCTGAATATTCCGTTTATCAATCTGCTTATGGCGTGTTGTGCGTGTTTGGCGGGGTATTTTGCGTTATCTTTATATGACTTTTTGGCACTGAATTATGTAGGCGAGGCGAAAAAGGTCGTATGGTGGAAATGGATGCTGGCTGGGATGCTGGGGTTCGCAATCAGTAATAATGCCGGACATGCGGTTGTGTCGGGTGGGGCAATTCGGTATCGTCTTTATACCCGTTGGCGTATTCGCGGTGGCGATATTGTAAAAATGCTGACTATTTCGGGAATAACATATACACTGGGGTGTGCGGCGATATTTATTATTGGCTATTTCCTTATACCGCCGGAATTCTTTGAACAGTCAACCGGGGCGAACATCGGGTTCACCGCAATATTTATCGGGTGCATTGCAGCGATAGTCGCGTATTTTGCCGCAACGGTGATTTTCCATAAAAAGACCATTAAAATCGGCAAATTGAATTTTGACGTGCCGACAACCAAAATGGCAGCATTACAAATGTTGCTGGGGGTGGTTGATGG
>JAGCRE010000100.1 GCA_017964865.1 Alphaproteobacteria bacterium
ACCAACGATATTTTGGACATTGTTTTCGACAAATGATGGTATGTCTGCAATTTACTATGTTTTGCTGTTTGGCGGATTGGCATTGTCCATTTGGGCCCAGGCACGTGCGTTTCATATGAAACCGGTGACGGCTGGGTTGTTGTTGGCCCTGTATTCAATAATGATGGGGGTTGTTTTAACACCGCTGTTATTAGTATCGATTATGCACAATCCATGGATAATTCTGTTTGCGTTCGTGATTTCGGCAATTATGTTCGCCTGTATGGCTTTGTTCGGGTATAAAACCGCCAAAGACCTGTCATTTTTACGCTTATTCTTGTTTATGGGAATGATTGGATTGATATTGGTTGGCATCGCATCGTTTTTCTGGTCAGGTCTGTTGGGTGGGGTATTTGGAACGTTTATCTGCCTGATTGGTGTATTAGTGTTTGCATTGTTCACCGCGTATGATATGCAGACATTAAAGTCGGCATACAATTACATTGGTGACGACACACAAAAAAATCAACTGGCGGTATTGGGTGCATTGCATATGTATATTTCGTTCATCGCAATGTTCCAATATATTTTAAGCCTGTTTAACCGCGATTAAAAAACAAAAAGGAAAGTAAAATGGCATACAAAATAGATAAAACAAAATGCATTGGCTGTCACACATGTATGGGGGTCTGCCCAATGGGTGCAATAACCACCGACACAGACGGCAAATGCGTCATTGACCCGGCAAAGTGCGTATCATGTGGCACATGTGCGGCAATGTGTCCGGTAAATGCAATCGCACCTGAAAAATAACGAACTTAAAAAACGGGGCAATATGCTCCGTTTTTTATTTGAATTTGTCTCTTGCAAAATACGGATTTAGGTATAGAATTACCACGTAAATAAATTGGAGTTATAAATTATGCCAGCAAAAAGTGTAAATGATATTGTCGCATTATGCAAACGTCGTGGGTTTATTTTCACCGGGTCTGAAATCTATGGTGGACTGGGCGGTGCGTATGATTACGGTCCGTATGGTGTCGAATTGATGAAGAACATCCGCAACGCGTGGTGGAACGCCATGATTTATTCCCGTAATGACATCGAAGGATTGGATGCCGCATTGATTTCCAACCGTTTGTTGTGGAAATATTCTGGACACGAAGCATCATTTTCCGACCCATTGGTCGAATGTAAAAAATGTGGTGCCCGTATGCGTCAGGATAAAATGAAAGACCCGACAAAATGCGATAACTGTGGTTCAACCGAAATTACCGAACCACGTGCGTATCAATTAATGATGGGCTTGTCTATTGGTGCGATGGCAGATGGTGCAATAAATGCATATCTGCGTCCAGAAACCGCAACAACAACATATGTGAATTTCAAAAATGTTCTTGATTCAAAACCGCATAAATTACCATTTGGTATTGCCCAGATTGGTAAAGCGTTCCGTAACGAAATTTCCCCACGTGGATTTGTTTTCCGTATGCGTGAATTCGAACAGGCGGAAATGCAATACTTTGTAAATCCGGCGGATGACGAAAAGTATTTCGAACAATGGAAGGCAACACGTTTGGCATGGTGGATAGATGTTTTGGGAATCCCGGCCGAAAAATTGCGTTTCTTACCACATGAAAAATTGGCACATTATGCCAAGGCTGCGGTTGATATTGAATATGCATTCCCAGACGGCTTTGACGAAGTCGAAGGTGTGCACAATCGTCAAGACTTTGATTTGGGTTCACACACAAAATCCCAGGACGAATTCAAGATTCATGCACATGTTCTGGAAAATAAAGACAGCACAACAAAATTGTCTTATTCCGACCCACAAACGGGCGAAAACTTTATCCCATACGTTATTGAAACGGCAATGGGCGTAAATCGTGCCATGTTGGCGGTTATGATTGAATCATATACCGAAGAAGACCTGGGCGACGGTAAATCGCGTGTTGTGTTGAAATTGAAACCATGGTTGGCACCAGTCAAGGCTGCGGTTATTCCATTGGCACGTAATGTTCCAGAATTATTGGAAATATCGACCAACATCGAAAACGATTTGCGTAAATTGGGCATCGGTCGTATTGAATTAGAAAACAGTGGTAATATCGGTAAAAATTACCGTCGGCACGATGAAATTGGAACACCGGTATGTATAACGGTTGACCACCAAACAATCGAAGACGGCACCGTTACACTGCGTTATCGCGATACAATGGACCAGGTCCGCGTTCCAATTGCGGACGTTCCATCAAAAGTCTTGGAAATCGTAAAGCAATAAAAAACGCCCAAACGGGCGTTTTTTTTATTCTTTCATCTCTGGAATAATCAGGACATCGTTATAGTAAGACAAGAACCTGTCTCCGGTTACACAATAGAATTTCTGTAATGAATCTTTATATTCACGCACCGCCGACACCCAACGGTCGTCGATATCACTCTGGGCCCCCTCATACGCGGTGAACGCCCCCAATGCCCCACCGGCACCCGCACCAATCACTGTGCTTTTCAAACGAGCCTTGTTACCCAAATCAACAATTGCGCGACTGTCTGCATCAATATACATTGTATAGAAATTATTCATATCTACATTTGTAAATTGTTCGCCGGCACTGCCGTTGCCATTGCGGTAATATATTGGATGTTTTTTATTGCGGTCTTTCCATTCATACCAATCTTTGCTTTTTTTACCAAATGTGCTGTCGGTAAAACCAACAATCATTGCTGGTTGTCTTCTGCCACTGTCCAGACGTGCAGATTCAATCAACGCATAATCGTGGCTAGATTCCCCACGTTCACCCGGTTTCATTTCCCTGCTGCCATCGGGGTTTTCTTCGATATGAAACGCATCTGCATTTTTCAGTGCATCTAAATCCTTGCGTTCCATCATCTCTAATGTTTTATTCTCACCGGCACCTTTTACAGATATTGAAACAAGGTTATTTGCCGTCATACATTTTG
>JAGCRE010000101.1 GCA_017964865.1 Alphaproteobacteria bacterium
GCCAAATTCGCAACTATGTTTTATATCCATATCAATTGGTCAAAGATGTACGTACAAATGTTGAAAAAACAGATTCCAATGCGGTTCTGGACGGCGATTTAGACGATTTTATGCTGGCATTATTACAACGGGGATAAGCCACTTGCATTTTTATCATACAATCGTATAATGACACCAACTTGCACCCATAGCACAACTGGATAATGCGTCGGCCTCCGAAGCCGGAGATTGCAGGTTCGAATCCCGCTGGGTGCGCCACTTTTTTATGGGGGAAAGATATGAAAAAAATCCTTTTATTACCAATTCTGTTACTTGCCGCATGCAACAGTGTTTATGTAAAACCAAACACAATGGATAAATCCCAGGTTATTTATGCGTCACGCGGTGGCTATGCTATGCGTCGCAGTATAAAAGAGGCATTGGAACAACGTGGCTATAATGTCGTTGTTGGAAAAATGAAAAGCAACACATACATTGGCGGTGAAAACGAAGACAGCGATGTTGAACGCAACGAAGTCCCAACAAATGTTAGATATGTTGTCAAGGTTGCCGAGCGTCGTGAAAAATTCAATCCGTTTTGGTGTCCGCTGAACGGTTTTTGGTGGTGGAATTTTAATGTGTCAATCGCCGACCAAAAAACAGGCGATGAAATTATGACATGGCGGGGTCGTGGCTGTGCCAACAGTTCATTACGCAAATTGAACACTATTCTGGACGAATTAGAAAAATCTAAAGATTCTAAATAATTTCGGGGCATTTGCCCCGTTTTTAATGAATTCATTCCAATATCATATCAACCGTATGCGATATATACTTTGCCTTGTCAATCAACCAAGGGGGAAAAAGATGACAAACGAAGTGTTAAACCATATATTGAAAATAGTTCATGCATGTCCGTTCGTGTATATGAGTACCATAAACCAAGACAAATACCCAGAAACACGTCATTTGATGAATACTATGAACGAAAAGGCGGAAAATTTAAACCTGCACTTTTTAACCGGTATGTATTCGCCAAAGGCCGACCAATTAAAAAAGAACGATAAAGTGTGTCTGTATTATTATAACCCACAAACACACAGTGCAGTGCGTTTGTTTGGTCGCGTAAAATTCGAAGACAACATTGTTGAACGGGGCAATTACTGGAATGATTCATATAAAATGTTCGGCTATACGGGTCCAGACGATATAAATTGGGGATTGTTAACATTTATTCCCGATGGATATAAATACTATTCTGGTGGCGAAATTATGTCGGAAAAAATCAAATAAAAAACGCCCAAATGGGCGTTTTTTATGCAAACAACTTTTTGTGTAACGTCATTTGAATCCGCAAAACACGACCAAAACATTGTGGCAAATGGTAAAAATAACACAAAGTCTTACTCAGGTATTTTTTGATTTTTTCATCACTTAAATCCAGTGATTGTCCATCATCGGTGAACCAGCGTTTGTGCGTAAAATGTTCGATTGCACCCAAATCGTTTATGCGTTTTCGGTCAATTTTTACGCCACTTAATTTTGCATATTTCCGTAACACACGACGGTAAAGACATTTGTTGCCACCCATATGAACAACACTTAAATCACGCCAACGTTCGTGTTTGCCGGCATTACCAAAGTCAAACACACCAATTAAATTGCCACGATTATCGATGACTGAATTCGACCCCTTAACCCCCATATGGCAAATGACCATATCACTGGCCGCAACGGGTTTGTTCACAATATCGTTATATTTGCGATTGAAAAACCGTATTTGGCGTTTTGATAAAAATGGGGAAATTTTATCCGCGATGTCGTCAAATGGCAAATAATCAACACGTTCTGATTTTGCAGCAATCTTTTTTGTATTTACCCCATGTAATTCTGCAAAAA
This sequence comes from Alphaproteobacteria bacterium, assembly GCA_017964865.1. The sequence goes on from JAGCRE010000101.1 coordinate 1,879, forward strand.
ATTGGGCAATTCCATCCGCCAGGTGCATCTGCTTTATTGGGTTTAACGCCAGCGAATGCCAATGCCAACGGCCACCCATAATCATTTTATGTTTTGCATAGTTAAATTTATCACGATGAACTGATATTTCTGGAATTTGGACCGATATGTTTTTCCGTATCGCGTTGCACAAATCCATTTCAATTTCATACTGGTGCAAAACCGTATCATTATGCGGAAAACGATACACATATTCACCAACACGAAATGCGTGTGAATCCGACCCCCGCCCCAGGAATTTAATCCTATCATTGGGATATGTCTTACTAAGCCATGAATTTATTTCATCAACCGTCATTTATATATGCCTTTTATATAAATTGCCCCAAACGGGGCAATTTTTATTCATCGATATTAGAGTATTCGCAGAACCCTTCGTTTGTATCACAACGGGAAATCGTCCCTTCGCTGATAAAGTAACCCTGGGGGTGCAGACATGCCGGGCAAACCTTTGGTGCCTCGGTCCCGATGTGCCAATTTCCACAATTTGTGCAACGCCACATAACGATTTTATCCTGTTTGAACAATGTACCGTTTTCAATCGCGTCAATCAATGCACGAAAACGTGATTCATGATAGCGTTCTGCATAACCGATGTTCTTTAAAATGTCTGCAATCGCATCAAAGCCTTCTTGGGCGGCAATTTGTGCAAACTTTGGATACATATCGGTATTTTCTTCGTGTTCACCGTATGCTGCGGCCTGAAGATTTTCAAGCGTTGTTCCAATTTTGCCCGCTGGGAAAGATGCCGTTATTTCAATTTCGCCCCCTTCCAGAAACTTAAACAGACGCGATGCGTGTTCGCGTTCTTGTTCGGCTGTTTCCAAAAATATTTTGCCAATTGCCTGGAAACCTTCATCTTTGGCCTTGGACGCAAAGAAACCATAGCGGTTGCGTGCCTGGGATTCCCCGGCAAATGCGATTAATAAATTCTTTTCTGTTTGTGTTCCTTTTAATGATAATGCCATTTATTTCTCCTTTGACTTGTTTTATTTTTTTTGTTCGCCCTATTTTATCAACAAACCCATAAAAATCAAAGCGGTTTTATTTGACTTTTAACTTATTCCGGCACGCGATAGTGTTTATGACGTCTTTATATTCATCATACAATTTAATACCCATAAACGCACGGGCCTGTTCAATAGTCTTGCCATATGCCCAATATGTTCCTTTGTCGGTATCATATTTCGCAACGATATAGTCGTATTTATCGTCTTGGATAAAAAATGGACCATAACAGTTATATTTTACTTCCTTGCCACGAAAGAACTCAAACAATGTTGTTTCAGTATGATCTATTTTTTTGGTCAGAATCATATCTTTGTCGCGGACACGTGTAATCGGTAACGATAACTTTTCTTGGATACGCCACAGACCACCGACAAATGCCAATTCGTCTATGCTTAAATCTTTGACAGGCTTGGTATTCCCATGGCTATCAAATGCCATTACATTGTTTGCACCGTCTTGTCGCCATTTGATAACTTTCTTGCTAAGCACCTTGTATTCATCCATTGGATTCGACCAGCAATGATTGCTTGTTGGTATATATGGCACAGGAATACCACCCATCGTCGGTGTTTCGCCACGTATTGCATTTAACAAATCATACATATTATATTCTTTCTGCTGGGTCATTTATTAAACTCCTTTTCTACCGCTGAAATTAAATCGTCCAGACCAATACGACCCGCGGCACTTATTTGCAAAATTTGTGGTTTCTTTTTACGACCAAACGACTTTTTAAATGCGGCCAGGCGTTCTTTGATATCTGCATCCGCCACCGCATCGATTTTATTTATGACGACAATTTCGGGCTTTCCAATTAAACCGCCACCATACGAATCCATTTCATGACGGATTGCTGTATAACGTGCCGCCCAGTCGGGTTCTGTTCCGTCAATAACGTGCAAAATCATTTTTGTGCGTTCTGCATGCCCCAGGAATCGATCACCCAAACCAACACCGGTATGTGCACCTTCAATCAGTCCAGGCAAGTCAACCATAACAAATTCACGATTGTGGGCATACATTACCCCCAGTTGTGGATTTAATGTTGTAAACGCATAGTTCGCAATTTTTGGACGTGCCGATGTAACCGCAGATAACAATGTTGATTTGCCCGCATTTGGAAAACCAACCAAACCAATGTCCGCAATCAGTTTTAATCGCAATACAACGGTACGTTCTTCCCCGGGCAGACCATCGTTTGCCTGTTTGGGTGCACGATTTGTTGGGCTTTTAAAATGCAGGTTTCCCCACCCGCCATTTCCACCACGCGCCGCACGATATTCCATACCATCGACATTTAAATCGGCATATTCAATTTCTTCGTTTTCAGACAAAATAACCGTTCCCGTTGGCACCGGCAAAACCAATGTTTCCCCAGAAAATCCGGTTTTCATACGTCCCATACCATTTTGGCCACGCTGGGCGGCAAAGTTGGTCTTGAATCGATAGTCAATCAGCGTATTTACATTTGGAACGGCACGAAATACAACATCGCCACCACGACCGCCATCACCGCCGTTTGGACCACCAAATTCAATATATTTCTCGCGACGGAACGATGCGGCACCATTACCACCATCGCCCGCTTTGATATGTATTTTTGCTTTGTCTAGAAACTTCATTTTTTACTGCCTTTACGGGCATTATAACCAAAAACCTTGCAATTTCCAGTGCAAAGATTTATAATTTACCCTGTTGCGTAAGCAATGATGATTCTGAATCCGTTGTGAAATAATCATTATGGACCCGGGGGCGGTACCCGGCACCTCCACCAATAATACATACGGGGGTGTTACAGATTCGACAGATGACGAAAGACAAA
>JAGCRE010000102.1 GCA_017964865.1 Alphaproteobacteria bacterium
ATGAGTTAAGGCGTATATTTGGTGCGGCACGTTTGAACGGTATGCTGACCACGTTGGGATTAAAACCAGGCGAAGCAATTACCCACCCATGGATAACCAAGGCATTAGAGAAAGCACAAAAACGTGTTGAGGCAAGATATTTTGAAATGCGTAAGGAATTGTTGAAATACGACGACGTTATGAACGAACAACGTTCGGTTGTCTATAAGCAACGTGACGATTTGATGACATCAAATGATTTAAGTGGACTGGCCCGCGAAATGATTGGCGATGTTGTTGAAATGATGTGCGAAAACAATATTCCAGAAAAAGTTTTGCCAGCAGACTGGAACATTACCGCGATTCACAATGCAATGTTACAGACGTTCGCACTGGATATCACTGATATTGAAAAATGGAAAACAGACGAAGAAATTACCGATCGTAAAGCGTTTGAGGTGTTGAACGGGTTGGCATTGCGTCGTTATGAACAACAGACGGAAAAATATGGCACAGAATTAATGCAGATGGCATCGCGTCAAATGATGCTGGGGGCATTAGATGCGGTATGGAAACGGCACTTGCAACAAATGGACTACCTGCAGACAGCAATTGGTTTGCGTGGTTATGCCCAGAAAAATCCGCTTTACGAATATAAACGCGAAGCATTGGGATTGTTCAAGAACACAATTAACAATTTCAAAGCAATGTCGGTGGCGTATATTTGCCGTATGGAATTGACACGTGAAAAAGTCGATGCTGCGGCCGCTGAACATGCAAAACATGATGCAGATATGAACCAATCGACCGAGGCACGTCGTAATGCACCGTGTCCATGTGGGTCGGGTTTGAAATACAAACACTGTCATGGAAAATTAAGTTGATAAAGACCAAAAAGCAAAGGAAAGGCGGATATGTTTTTGGTAAAGTTGTCTTTTATATTCGGGGTGATTGTGTCGGCACCAATCCGTAACAGTCGCACCCGTCGTCGTATTCGTGGCAAAATCAACCTGTTTATATTACGGCCATATATTCGACGTTTTATGAAACGCGAATATGGAATCAAAATAAATTCATTGTCTTTTGTTCGCCAGCAATCACTTAATCGGGTTGTTGGATTGGTAAATGATAAATACTTTGTCAAAATCTTTCGTAACATTTCGGTAAAACGCATTCAAGATTTTGCTGAATTAATGGGTATTGTTGAAAATTCGTTATCTGTTACGGTGCCACATATTGTTGCCGATGATAAAATTGCAATGTTTTCATACGAAAAGATTGACGGTGTTGATATAAACGAATTTGATAAATCACGAATTCAACGCGATAAAAAAAGATTATTCACCCAGGTCCAAGATATTATTGCACAATTACAATCAATAAACGTTCGTAGAATACCACAATTCGACAGATTCTTGACAGATATATATTCGCAAAAATACGGTAACCCAACGGTGCGTTCCACCAGTTTGACGTTGGGGCATTTTGATGTGAACCTTGGAAACTTTCTTTATGATAAAAATATGAATATAACATCGGTAATTGATTGGGATACAATCGCAATTACTGACGATGTGGACGCGTGTTGGGGCGTGTTTATGCGTTACTGGAACAACAGGTATAAATAAAAGATATGGCGGGCAGTTTTGTTCATCTTCACGTGCATACACGATTGTCTATTGGGCAATCGACATTATTGATTGCACCACCCAAAAAAGCACCTGCGGAAATTGTGGCAAAAACAATTCCATCTATGTGTGCTGCATACGGTATGACCGCGTGTGCGTTGACCGATACAAACCTTATGTCGGCATGTGCAGAATTTTCTGATGTATTACCGTCAAAACATTTGCAACCAATTATCGGGGTTGAACTGTCGTTAAATCATCACAATGCCGATCCAAAAATTTTACGCCAGTCCAGTTTAAGTAAAATTGTATTGCTGGCCCAGAATCATGACGGATACTTAAACCTTTGCGAATTGTCGCGAATTATGTATATGCGAACAGAAAACTATCATCTGGGGCCATATATCACTTTTGACGAACTGGAATCGCACAGTAATGGTGTGATTTGTTTGTCGGGTGCACATACAGGGCCATTGGGTATGGCGATATTGAACAAACAAAACGATTTGGCCCGCAGTTATGCAAAACGGATGACCGGGATATTTGGCGACCGGTTTTATATTGAAATCCAGCGACATGGTTTGGACGACGAAATAAATACAGAACCAGAATTTTTGGCCATTGCGGTTGAGCAAAACATACCAATTGTTGCAACAAATGATGTCTGTTTTGCCACGCGTGATGATTACGAGGCTGCAGACGCCCTGTCCTGTATTTTGGGCCAGACAAAGGTTATTGACCCAAAGCGTCCACGTAAATCATCAGAACAATACTTTAAATCAGCCGAAGAAATGGCGGAATTGTTTTCTGATTTGCCCGAAGCAATTGAAAATACGGTCGTGATTGCACAACGTTGTGGTTTTATGGTCAATGTTCACGAAAAACCATTATTACCACGTTTCGGTGAAAATTTCGAAGTTGAATGCCAAATGTTACGCGATGATACTATGGCGGGTTTGGCACGTCGATTAAAAGAACATAAAATCAAAGATACAAAACCATACTATGACCAAGCGGAATTTGAATTGGGCGTTGTTATTGGTATGGGTTTTCCGGGATACTTTTTAATCGTTGCGGAATACATTAATTGGTGTCGAAACAATGATATTTTGACGGGTCCGGGACGTGGTTCGGGTGCGGGTTCAATTATCGCATGGGCGTTGGGTATTACACACGTTAATCCGTTAAAGTATGGTTTGCTTTTCGAACGTTTCTTGAACCCAGATCGTATTTCAATGCCCGATTTCGACGTTGACTTTGAACCCGAAGGAATCGAAACAGTGTTAAAGCACGTGTGTGATAAATATGGTGCAGAATCGGTCTGTCGTATTATCACGTTTGGCGGACTAAAGGCCAAGGGGGCAATTCGTGACGTTGGTCGTGTGTATGGTTTACCCTATTCTAAGACAGATCGGTTTACAAAACTTATCCCGGACGATGCCAAAACGTTAAAGGGTGCGGTAGATGAGTCGGCAGAAATTCAAGGTATTCTGGACAACGATGCCGATATGAAAAAGGTTGTTGAAATTGCCGAAGAATTAGAGGGTTCGTATCGTAACCTGGGACAACACGCATGTGGGGTGGTTATTGGTGACCGTCCCACAACAAAAATTGCACCGGTTTATCGTGACCCTGCAAACCCGTTGCCGTCCAGCCAATATGACGGACATTATTTGGAGGCAACCGGTTTAATCAAATTTGACTTTTTGGGTTTGGAAACACTTATCATATTGAAAAATGCAATTAAATTGATTCAACAGACACGTGGTATAAATGTCAACCTGGACACGATTCCAACCGACGACAAAAAAACAATTCAATTATGGCAGAACGGTTTCACAGAAGGCATATTCCAATTCGATGCCCCGTTTGTAAAACAAACGCTGCGTAAAATGCGACCAACAAATTTCTTGGAAATTTCGGCATTAAACGCATTAAATCGTCCGGGGCCAATTCAATATATTCCTCAATTTATTGCACGTATGCATGGCGAAGAAGAAATCGAATATGTTCATCCATTGGCCGAACCAATATTAAAAGAAACCTACGGCATTATTGTGTATCAAGAACAGGTTATGTTATTAACACGTGCATTGGCAGACTTTACACGTGGCCAATCGGATACTGTACGTAAGGCGATGGGTAAAAAGAAGTTAGATTTGCTGGCGGAATTAGAGGTTAAATTCCTTGATGGGTGCGAAAAGAAAGGAACATTAAACAATGAACAAGCCAAAGATTTGTGGGAAAAGTTCAAAAAGTTCGCAGAATACGCATTTAATAAATCACACGCAATCGCATATTCTGTTGTTGCAAACCAATGTGCGTATTTGAAAGCAAACTATACCCCTGAATTTTTAGCGGCGGCAATGTCCAGCGAACTGAATTCGACCGAAAAATTGCTTTTGTTGATGGACGATGCCAAAACTAATTTTGGTATTCAAATTGTTCCACCAGATATAAATACCAGTGAATCTTTGTTCACTGTGCGTGATGGCAAGATTATATATGGTCTGGCCGCGATTAAGGGTGTTGGCGTTGCCGCGACCGATGTCATTGTGCGGGAACGCAATGAACACGGACGATTCAAGAATTTAACCGATTTTGCAAAGCGTTGTGCACCATTTATTAATAAACGTGTGCTTGAGGCATTTGCACGTGTTGGTGTTTTGGATTCACTGGAACCCAATCGTGCATTGATATTTATGAACGCTGATGCGATTTTGTCCTATGCGTCAAAGTCCAAAGACGGTGCGAATTCATTATCATTGTTTGCAAACACTATCGAAGATGACGTATCCGAAGACCGCTTGCACAAGAATTTAACCAAGACGACACCATGGAATTTTTCGGTTCGTTTGGAAAATGAATTGGCGGCATTGGGGTTCTATATATCGGCCCACCCGTTGGATCAATACAAACATTTAATTGCTCGCACCCATTTGGCAACAAGTGCGTCACTGGACAGTATTGGCGATCGTAAACCGGTCCAGATTGCCGCGAACGTCAGTTCGTTTTCACGTCGTAAAACCAAGACCGGCAAAGAAATGATAACCATAAATGCGTCCGACAGTTTTGGTAATATCGATGCGGTTGCGTTTGGTGATTCTGTAATAGAATTTGCAAATATGTTGGGTAACGAAAGTGTCGTCCTTATTTCTGGCAAGACATCAAATCGTGATGATCGCGTATCGATTTTTGTTGATTCAATCATACCTTTGTCCACATGGGTTGCCCAGATTGCAAAGAAAATAACCCTTGATATATCAAATGCCCGCGTGTTGGCAGACGTAAAAAAGGCACTTGGCACGTTGCCACGTGGGGCAACAATGGTTGAATTGAATTTACATTCTGATGGCAAGACGACAACAATGCGTCTGCGTAATGGCGTGACATTGGGTTCAAATACTGCGGCCGATATGGCGGCGTTGGGAATACGGGTAAAAATCGAATGATGAAACATATACCGGTTTTATTAGATTCTGTAATTAAATCACTTGGTGATTTGCATGGTAAACGTGTCGTTGATTGCACATTTGGTGCGGGTGGTTATACGCGGGCTTTCCTGGGTATGGGTGCATCTGTTATTGCATTTGATCGCGATCCAAATGTTACGGATGATGCAAAACAAATTCAAAAAGAATACGGCAACACGTTCCGGTTTATTCCCGAAACATTTTCACACCTGAACGATTTAGACGAACAATTTGACGCGATTGTTTTTGATTTGGGAATATCGTCGATGCAGATTGATATCGCAGATCGTGGTTTTTCATTTCGTATGGATGGACCGCTGGATATGCGTATGTCGGGAAACGGTTTAACGGCGGCTGAATTAATTGCAAAAACCCCGACCGATGAATTGGCACAAATTTTGCGTGAATATGGCGATGTAAAAAAGGCGAATCTTTTGGCACGTGTTATGCGGGAAAAATTGCCCAAAACAACATTTGAATTGCGTGATTTGATTCATAACCCAAATGATATTGCCCCGGTCTTCCAGGCATTACGTATTGCGGTGAACGATGAATTTGGGGAATTAAAGCGTGCTTTGGCATCGGTGCCCGACAAACTTGTTACTGGTGGAAAATGCATTTGTGTAACGTTTCATTCGATTGAAGACAGAATTGTAAAAACTATTTTTCGTGATTGGACAACACCGCCGGGCGACGTGCGTTTACCAACAACCCGCCCCGCCCCATTTGAAATGATAAAACCGGCAAAGCCATCTGGGGATGAAATAAAAAACAATCCACGTTCACGCAGTGCTCATATGCGTGGGGTGATAAAAACGTGTTGACCGATATATGCGATTTTGTGTAATATAAATGGAAAAAGGAAAGGAAATGAAAAAATTATCAGTTGTTTTATTTGGTATACTTGCCTTTATGGGTGTTGCGGACGCGTTTTGTCCGGTTTGCACTGTGGCGGTTGGTGCCGGATTGGAGGGGGCCCGTGTTCTGGGTGTATCCGACGTTATTACCGGACTGTGGGCGGGCGGTTTAATGTTGTCGCTGGCGGCATGGACGGCCGACTATATGCGTCGCCATGGTGTGCGTAATCGTTTAATGTTTATATTGAATTATGCTGTCTATTATGGATTGTTGGCATTGGTGTATTTCGTCCCAGCGGGTCATCCAACACTGCGGTTTGGTTTTGCAACCATGTGGGGCATTGATCAATTTTTCCTGGGGTCGGTGATTGGTTCGCTGGTATTCTTGGCGGCCGGCAAATGGTATGAACGGATTAAGGCTAAAAACGGTGGCCACGCATGGTTTCCATTTCAAAAGGTTGTATGGCCACTGGGGGCGTTGGCAATTACAACATTGGTTTTCTGGGCAATAATATATTGGTTGCCGGGTGTTGGTATCGTGCTGTATTAGCACACGAACAAAAGCTATTGACCCATATTCCAAAAAATGATAAAATATGGTAAGCAAGAGAGAATTACATTGAAACACAATACACATAATTTTGTCGGGTTATTAACCGTTATGACGTTGGTATTTGGTGCGAACTGTGGCCAAGCGGCCGTTCCAACAAATCCGCGTGGTGCATCATCTGATGCGGCATCTGTGCGTTCTAATTCTGGGTCTTCGCCCCGCATTGTTCAGCGGACTGCGTCGAACAACCTGAACACGCGTGGTGCATCGAATCGGAATGCGACGAATTCGTCGATGGGAACACCGGGCCGGGTCAGTGCACGTGGTGCGGTCGTTTCAAACGCAATGCGTGGTGGCACTGCAACGGCACGAACCGGGGTTGTAACGGGTGTTCACGATGCTCTTTCGCCAATAAACACGAATCGTTCTGCAACGCCAAATGTATCACGTGCGGGTGTTTCACGTGCAACGGCGGTGTTTAACGATATTTCTAAGATTGGTGGTGGCTATGCGAATTGTCGTGATGCATATGCGACCTGTATGGACCAGTTTTGTGCAAACGCGAACGATCAATATCGTCGTTGTTTCTGCAGTTCTAAATACAGCGATTTTCGTGATACCGAAGATGCACTGGACCAGGCAAAAACTCTGCTTATGCAATTCGAAGATAACAACCTGAACGCGGTTGATAAAACAGCGGCCGAAGTTAACGCAATGTATTCTGCCACAGTGGGCGAAGCGGCAATCAAAAAAGACACCAGTGGTGCAGCCAAGATTTTAGACCAGGTTGGCGATTTGTTGTCGGGTAAAAAATCAACAACTGCAAGCAAAGATCGTTCATTAGGTTTAATATCAATCGATACGATTTCTGGTGAAATTGATGACGTTTGGGGCGATGGTGGTGATTCTATATTCTCGAACGGTTCGGGTAAAAACCTTTCGGAACTGGAGGGGACATCCCTTTATAACGCATCTAATAAACAATGTATGGCGTTAATTGGTGAAAATTGTTCATCTGACGCGGTCCTGCAAATGGCACGCAGTTCATACAGCATTATGATTTCCCAGGATTGTAATGCCTATGAAAAAAAGATAAATTCCCAGAAAGAAAATTTAAAACAAACGGTTCGTACGGCTGAAAAATATCTGCGTGACGCCCGTTTGGACGAATATCGTGCCCACAACAGTGCGGATGTCAACGAATGTATATCAAAGGTTCGTTCGGCAATCTTGGTTGATACCGCGTGTGGCGACAACTATAAACGTTGTTTGGATAACACCGGTGCATATATTAACGTAACAACGGGTGAACCAATTTATTCACCACGTTTGTTCCAGTTAACAAATGTTATTACATTGGCGGGTGCGGGTTCGAACGTTGACGTTTTGCGTCAAAACCAGAGTTTTGATAAATTCTTGGATACAAAACGTGTCTTTGCGGAAAGTGCATTGGATACCTGTCGGGACAAGGCCGAAACCGTATGGACCGAATTCAAGAAAAGTGCATTAATCGAAATCGCCCAGGCCCAGGATGAAAAGATTGAAGAAGTCAAAATGTCCTGTGTCAGCACGATGGCCGAATGTTACGACACAACAACAAACGCATTAAAAGAATTTGATACCACAACGGCCCAGGCGGCCGGTGCCGCTGGTGCGGTTGCAACACGTGCAATGTGTGCGGACAAGGTTGCAACATGTGCGGCATTATACAATAATGGCCAGGGTTGTTCGTTTGGTTCCGATGGTAAAATGAACGGTGATGCAACAAAATGTGGTTTGACTGCATTGTTAAATTTTGTTGAAACGGTTGATACCACCCGTGTTGCCGAAGCATGCGGAACATCAATCACAAATTACATCAAATCATTGTGCACACCATCCAGTGGTTCTGACGGTTATCCATGGAATTGCCGTTTGCGTAACTTTGGTTCATGGTCTGAATCCGCCGCCGGTGCCGGCACAAACAGTTCGATTTGGACATACAAGAATAATAAAAGCAACCTTAGTTTGATTGAATTGGTTGTGAACTATGCTTTTGAATCATGTGGCACAAAGAAATCAGATGGCACATATGATACAAATTCAATTGATCGCCAGGTTCGTGCCCAGGTTGAAATGTCGTTAAACGATTTGTATGGCGAATTGTCAAATATGATGTCTGATAAATGCGATGCAATTAACGGTATTTGGTTGGTTAATGGCGATAACAACCCATTGACCGATGGAACGGTTATGGAGGGATTCTATACAATCAACTTTGGTAAATCTAATGCATTGGCAGACCAAGATTATGGTGTCAATGGTTGGGGTAAATGTTATGAAAATTCGGCCAAGGCTGGCTGTGAATTGGAAAATGCACGCACCGGTTCAAATGGGTATGTAACATATGATGAATCCGCGGGTGTTTGCAGATTTACAATGGATTACTATCGTATAAGATGCCTTGAAATTCCGGGGTCTGTATGGTCCGACAATACATGCTTTGTCGAAGATCCGGCTTGGGAACCGTCAAAGAACTCTGCCACCACAAAGGCTAGTTCAGACGGCACAGGGTCTGAAAGCTTAACTGGAAACACTGGTGAAGGTGATCATAATGCCTCAAAGTATGATGTTAACATACCATACACAGAACCTCTTGAAAAATAGAATTGTACATTAAAAACATATAAAAAGGTTTTAATATGAAATCGTTGATTACAAAAATATCTTTCGTTGGAATAATGTTATCACTTGTCCCGATGGTGGCTGGTGCGGTGTCAGATGGTTATAACAGCGATATGCAGTGTTATATTATCGATCGTGCCATTGGGGCAGACTCTTTCTATTTTTGTGGCGACCAAAGTGCAAGTTGTAAAGGC
>JAGCRE010000103.1 GCA_017964865.1 Alphaproteobacteria bacterium
ATCAATCCGGAAAAAGAACGCGTTACACTGGGTATCAAGCAATTGACCGAAAGTGCGGAAAACAATGCTGTATCTGTCAAGAAAGGTGCGGTTGTTTCCGGAACCGTTTCTGAAATCACACCAGACGAATTGATTGTTGCATTGGCGGGCGATGCCAAGGGCGTTATCCGTCGCACCGATTTGTCGCGTGAAAAAGCAGAACAAGACACATCGCGTTTCCATGTCGGTGATACAGTCGAAGCATCTGTTGTTTCCGTTGAAAACAACACTGTGAAACTGTCTATCCGTGCATTACAGGTAACGTTGGAAAAGCAAGCTGTCAAAGAATACGCCAATGAATCAGATTCTGGTTCTGTATTGGGCGACATCTTGGGTGCTGCGATTGAACAAAGCAAAAAATAATATGATATTTCGTATTGTTTTAACAAATCCGGCATTGCCGGATTTGTTTTTTTATGCTAAAATGCAGCCGTCAAAAGAATAAATAAAGGAAAAAAAGATGAAACACACAATGATTGTTATGATGGGCGGCCAGGGTGCAGGCAAGGGCAGTTTGGCAACTATAATGAAAAGCGAACACGAATATAAACACATCGAAAGCGGTGCATTATTTCGTGCATTACCCGCAGACAGCGAAATTGCAAAAATTATTGCACGTGGTGAATTGGTGCCAGATTCCGAATTATTCAAATTGATGGCATCACAAATTACCGATGATAATGATATTATTCTGGACGGTTTTCCACGCACGCTGCCCCAGGCACAATGGTTGGTGGAACAATATGCCGACAAATTCAATATCCATGTTCTGTATTTGAATTTAAGCGAAGAATTGATGTTATTCCGCATTAACAAACGCATTAACGAGGGTGGCGGACGTGCCGATGATGCCGATACCGCCGCGGTTCGTCGTCGCCTTGATACGTTCTGGAAAATAACAGTTCCGGCGATTGAATGGTTACGGACGGCAGATGGCATTAAATTCAGTGATATTGATGCATCACAAACCCTTGACGGCAACATGGAACAAATTCATGCTGCATTAAAATAAAAAACGCCCATTTGGGCGTTTTTTTAACGACGACGACGTTGAACAAACCCCAACGCCGCATAACCAATAAGTAATGCGACAATCATTATAAATATAAAAATCGCCGTCCAGTCGTTTTCTGCACCCGGCAATTTCATATTCATACCGTAATATCCCACAATAATCGTTGGCACAATCAATATAATGTTCCACATTGTCAATCGATTAATATATCTGTTTGAATCCATATTAATGACACTTTCGAATGTTTCTTTGATTGCTTTTAACATCTTGCTGTAAGATGTCACAACTTCGGTTGCCTGGGCCAATTCGATTCGGGCATCTTCGGCCAATTCTTCGGCATCATCAGTTTTGACAAAACCACGCAATTTATCTAATTTATCCATAACGGAAATGTTTCCTTTGATTCCCGCCATATAAAGCGTGTAACTGTTTTCCACGTCCAGCAACGATAACAATTCTGGTTTGCGTATCTGCTGGCTAAGGGCATTTTTAGCACTCATAACACGTTTATTTAATTCTTTTAACGAACGCAAGTATGATTCGGCGATATAGTAGATTATATTCAAAATAAATTCTTCCCGAGTGGCCTTTTCATCTTTTTTAATTTTATCCAGCAAATCGCAACGTTTACGACAGACCGTAATAACATTATCACGCGAATAAATAATCGACAGCGGTTCGGTATGCCACGTTGTTTCAATTTCGCGATTTACGATTGGGAAACGCACGATTATAACCTTGTAATCATCTTCGACTTCGAATCGGGGTTGTTCATCAGGGTCCAAAATGTCTGATATAGTATCTTCATCAATTTTGTATTCGTTTTGCAGTTTTTCGAAATCGTCGTGGTCTGGGTTTCCAACGTTCACCCAAGAGAATGTTTTTAATTTTTCCGTATCAAACATGGCCATTCTCCTATATTTTTTATTAATTTTGCACGCGGCAGATTTTAACCAACAAAAAATTAAAAATCAAACATTTTGGACATAAAATAAAATTCATTAAATTATTTAATTATTTTGTTGCATAATGATTTTATTTTTTGATATACTGGTCTTCGTGGACAAAACAAAGGAGACACACATGAAGAAAACTTTAATCGCTGTCGCATGTGCGGCATTTATATCAACCGGGGCAATTGCAAAGCCAATGCCACACAACAACGGTTCAAAGCCACATAATGGCCATACGGTTCATATGGTGGACCATGG
>JAGCRE010000104.1 GCA_017964865.1 Alphaproteobacteria bacterium
TGAATTGGCTGGCAAATATATTGTTGGTAGGTCTACAACAATATTACGTGCATTGGAAAATTGTGCAAACAAAATGCCAGATGCGATTAAACGTAAAAAAAATGGAAAGCGGACACCATTTTGTTTGAATATAAATGCGATTGATAGTTTTTGTGAATTGTCGGGGCTGAAACGTTGTAACGAAACCATTAGTGAAAAAACACCAGAATGGTTGGGTGCACATGAATTGACGGGTAAGTATATTGTTGGAGACCATACAAAAATATTACGTGCATTGGAACAATATGCGGACCAAATGCCAAACGCAATTCAACGTAAAAAGATTGGAAATCGAACACCGATTTGTCTGAATATAAATGCGATTGACAGTTTTTGTAAATTATCGGGGTTAAAACGTGCGGACAAAACAATTGATAAATGTGTGATTGGTGAAAAAACACCCGAATGGTTGATGGCACATGAATTGGCTGGTAAATATATTGTTGGTATGTCTACAATAATATTGCGTGCATTGGAAGATTGGGCAAACAAAATGCCAAACGCAATTCAACGTAAAAAGATTGGGAATCGAACACCAATTTGTCTGAATATAAATGCGATTGACGATTTTTGTAATTTATCGGGTTTGAAACGCGTGGATGAAACAATTAGTGAAAAAACATCCACATGGTTGGTTGCGAAAGAATTGGCTGGTAAATATATTGTTGGGATGCCTACAAAAATATTACGTGTCTTGGAACAATATGCAGACCAAATGCCGGACGCAATTCAACAAAAAAAGAGTAGAACACAAATAGCTTATTGTTTAAATATAAATGCGATTGATCGGTTTTGTGAATTATCGGGGTTAAAACGGAAAGACGTAAATGGCTTTCAATCGGGTATTACAAAAATACACGATGAAACGGATAATGGCACAGGACCAGTATCGCTATTTGGTCAGTCCGATAATACAGATGGTCGATAAAAAAAACACCCAAACGGGTGTTTTTTTATTTTCGGCTTAACAAAGCCGGTTGACATTTTTGTGATTTGTGCTAAATTTGGCGGGATATGAAACCGTTAAAAGACTTTTTTGTGCCAAAAGACTATGCCGCTGAATTGTCGCAATTAAAAGAGCAATCATTTGCATGGAAAATGGATTTTTCGTCCAAGACCGAAATTGCAAATATCGGTCATATAACCCATTATGAAATTCGCGATGCAAAACCATATGGAAATTTGGTCTTGGTGCCGGGTTTGGCCAGTAATACAGATATTGAACCAATGATGCGGGCAATTACATATTGGTCGTTAAAGCACAAATTCAATATATATGCGATTGATTCGTTCTTTGGCGATTTTACAGATAATATTGACGCCAATGCAGCGGCAAAAAACACAGTCCCAGAATTTGTGGATCTGATGGATGCGGGTCTGGATATCGTGGCAAAGATGTCTGTAAATCAGTGGACTTGTGTTATTGGGCATTCGCTGGCGGGTGGTGCGGTATTAGAGGTATTTAATCGTCGAATTTTGAAAAAACAGCCAATCGGGTATTCGGCGGCGGTGTTGTTTGCACCGTATGTGGTGCGTGGATGGCTGGACGCAACAAAAGATTTTGTTAAATGGCATCAATATCCAGATGTGTCATATGCTGAATTTTATAATTCGCCAATTGGCGTGGTCAGTCCGCATGATTTTGTAGAAGTAGGGTATGCAAGACGCATTTCGGTATATCCAAAGGTTTATGATGACGATTTAAAACCGCGGCCCGATTTGATGGCCCAGTATAAGATACCAATTACGCTGGTTGCGGGGGGCAAAGACAGAAAGGCCCCGGTTGAATTTATTCGTGGTATTTGTGATGCGACATTACAGTATTCGAACAAAACTAAAATAACGTTTGTTGAATTTCCAGAAAGCAAGCATTCGTTTATAAATCAGCACAATGATTGGAACGCGGTGTTACGCCTTATACAATCGCAACGCGTCCGCACAGCCAGAACAAAGGTAAAATAAAAAACGCCCGATTGGGCGTTTTTTTGTTTGTTTTTACGATTAAAAACCGCATTTGTTACATTTTGGCGATTCAACTGCACGCATTGTTGTATATGTTTCTGCTGGAACATATGTAACAACCGGTTGATACACTTGGATCGTTTCACGCACGAAATAGTCGCGATTTACAACCTTTTCGAACGGAGTGCCACATGTCTTGGTCGCACATTTGTTGCATTTGCCACACGCTGGCTTTGGGGCCGGCTTTGCAATTGGGCGAACAACACGTTCGGTGCGAACAAAGTCGTTGGCTGTAACCTGTAATTCAGGTTCATCCGTATAAATGCCACCATCCGATGCATATACTGGTGCACAGATAACACATCCGATTGCCGCAACTAATAAAGTTTTCTTCATATTTTTACCCTTTTGGTTCGGACACGGTGATGTTAGGACACGTTTTCCCAGTTGTCAAGTTTTGGACCCACAAAAATATAGGGCTTTTTTAGGGTAATAATATGTTGACAATCGCTAAATCCTGGTATAAAATGACGCTCGCACTCAGAGGGTTCCGGGTGAATTGGGTGAAAATAATAAACTAAGCCATAAAATGAAAAAATATGATTGAAAAAAACTGGATGACCCTTATTAAGCCAAAAAAACTTAATGTTGTGGTCGATGAAAATAATCCAAACATTGCAAAATTAATCGCAGAACCATTGGAAAAGGGTTTTGGTTTGACGTTGGGAACGGCTTTGCGTCGCGTCTTGCTGTCGTCATTACAGGGTTGTGCACCAATCTATATCAAGATTGATGGTGTCCAGCACGAATTTAGCAGTGTTCCGGGTTGTCGTGAAGATGTTACCGATATTATCTTGAACCTGAAAGGGGTATATTTCAAGGCATTGACCGAAGGTCAACACAAGGCGTATTTGAAAGTTAAAGGCCCAGCCGTCGTCACAGCGGGTATGATTGAAACCGCCGGTGGGGTCGAAGTTATGAACAAAGATGTCGAAATCTGCACATTGGACAAAGGTGCGAATTTCGATATGGAAATTACATTGTCAACGGGTCGTGGCTATGTTCCAGCATCACAAAATGCCGCCGACTTGCCGTTGGGTGTTATTCCGGTTGATTCAATCTATTCGCCAATTTTGAACGTGGCATTTACGCCGTCTCAAACGCGTGTCGGTCAATCCACAGACTATGATAAATTGGAAATGGTCGTCAAAACAAACGGTGCCGTCGCACCCGAAGATGCAATCGCATATGCTGCACGTATTTTGACAGATCAATTGGTTGTGTTTATCAACTTTGAAGATCCGGCACAAATCAATGCACCGGCCGAAGAAGACAAGGCCAAAGATGCGTTGCCATTTGATCCAAAA
>JAGCRE010000105.1 GCA_017964865.1 Alphaproteobacteria bacterium
AACAACGCGATAGTTTGGATATTGTGCATCGACCAATTTACTGGTCAATGTTGCCGGTCCAACTGTGAAACGTGCCTTGGTATCAGACAATTCGACCAAAACATCATCAACATTGGCATCTTCTAATAACTTTGACAATTCACCAATCACGCGACGTGGCAAAATAACCGATGGCATCTCGGCCGAACCCGCTGGGGCCGCCATTGCACACAATGCCATACGTTGTGCATCGGTTGCAACCGCAGTCAACATTTTCGATTTGCCTTCTTCGGAAATATGGAAGAATATTCCGCCCAAGTGATACCGCACATCATCGGTTGGAATCGCAAATTTTGTTTGGTTAATCAGGTGTGCCAAATCGCCCGTTGTCATTTGGAATTTAGTGGTTAAATTGCTGCCCGCCATAGCTGGGAAATTTTCAGCCGGCAATGTTGGTAAACGGAATACCGCACGTCCAGATGACACGACCAATTGATCGCCCGATTGTTTAAAACTTATTTCTGCATCGTCTGGCAATTTACGAACGATGTCATAGAGCATTTGCACCGGCACCGTAATTTTACCACCCAATGTAATATCGGCGGCAACATGTTCGACCAATTCCAGGTCAACATTAGTTGCGGACAACACTAAATCGTCGCCAACCTCCATTTTAACGTTCATTAAAATCGGCAGAGTTGCACGCTTTTCAACAATAGACTGCATGTGTCCCAACGCACGAATTAAAACCTGACGAAATACCGAAAATTCCATTTTGTATGCTCCTGTTTCTGTTACCACTACACTCTTCTCGCGATTACTTTAGCAAAAAACACCGATTCGGTGCAAGCACCATTTTTATTTATGATTTATGGATATTGGACACAAATAAAAACCGCCCAGATGGGCGGTTAAATAAATTTAATTTATTGGACCTACTACTTGCGGATATGCTGGTGCAACCTCAGCACCTTGACGATATAAAGTTCCATCAAAATTCGTTGACGGAGCCGATTCATTTGAACCGCGGGACATAATTTCCCATGTGTAACCCTGGCCACCAACATACATTAAAACACAAGAACCACCATTTGCACTGCAAGCACTTGGAACAGGAGGTAAATTAATTCTATCTATTGAAATTCCCTCGCTTACAATATGACTTGCGTTAATCCCTGGGATTGTTGATGGTGTATCAGAACCATTAGACACCTGCATAATTCCTGGTATCCAACCATCTGCATCCAATTTATCCGCATCAATATATGCCTTGAAACCACCAGCATTAGCAACATCTGCCTGATCGCCACTGTCTGGATCTGTCGAACCATACATTGTTATATTAAAGTCGTCTCGCAAACCATCCACAGAACCTCCTGCATCACTCACTGCCGCATCAACATATGCCTTTAAGCCACCATAATCTTCAATATCACCAACATCAACACTGGCTGGACTTGTCGAACCATAGATTGTTATATTAAAGTCGTCTGTATCTAATTTATCACTGATATCAGCCGTTGCCGCATCAACATATGCCTTGAAACCACCTGCCGAAGATACTTCTGCAATATCAGAATTAACATTTCCCGTCCCAGGCATTCCACCAAAAGAAAGTGTATAAATACCTGTATTAATGTTTGATGCATAATCATGCACATCGTCAACATATGCCTTTAAGCCACCCGCATCTTCAATATCATCAACATCACCACTGTCTGGACTTGTCGAACCATAGATTGTTGTATTAAAGTCGTCTGTATCCAATTTATCACTGATATCAGCCGTTGCCGCATCAACATATGCCTTTAAGCCACCCGCCGAAGATACTTCTGCAATATCAGAATTAACATTCCCGGTTCCTGGCACCCCACCAAAAGCAATCCCGTAAACACCAGTTTCAAGATTATCAACATATGTTTTAACACCACCCGACGATACCAGATTCGATGAATTGTAGGTTGGGGTTGAATCAACAGTCATTGTGTCCATTTTTCCCTCTAATTCTGCATCAACATATGCCTTGGACGCAATTTCTGCACGTGCATTTGGCATAAACGCAAGCAGTGTCAGTCCTGTCAATAATAAAGCAGTTTTTTTCATCTCTCTTGCCCCGTGGTTCTAGATTAATTATTCATAGGTATTATATCACAAAACAAACATTTAATTCAACGCAAAAAAAAAAAAAAAAAAAACGACCAACGTACTAAAAATCTAACACTGTTATCAACCATTAGTTGTATTTATCTTTCTTATTGAATTCTATTTAAACCGAATATCAATTGCACAAAGTTGTATCTTTATTTTTCCAGGACTTTTTCTAATTTTGCACGTAATTTTTTTATATCGTCATATTTTGTAAATTTACCACGTTCAGCGATTGATATATCACCCGATTCTTCGGACACACCCAAAACGACCGCCCCAGATTGTTCAGTCAGTCCCAATGCCGCACGATGACGTGTGCCATATTTCCAATTCAAATTATTTTGCGATAACGGCAATATCGCCCCCGCATATGCAATTCGATTATTTTCAATTATCATCGCCCCGTCGTGCAAGGGTGTTTTGTTAAAAAATATCGTCAATATCAATTCTGTTGTTATTGTTGCATCAATTTTAACCCCAGGTTTGGTAATTACACTATCTGTTAATTTTATCGGGAAAACAATCAATGCACCCGTATGACGTGCCGACATATATTCCACTGCTGAACAAATCGCGTCCAGGCTTGATGTATCACGCATACCAATTCCACCACGTGCGATGATTTCCAGCCACGTATCAACGTTACCCATCAACGCGATAAACTTTCGCAATTCGGGTTGAAACACAACAATCAAACTTAACGATAAAAACAGTGCCGTCCAGTGAAAGAATCGACCCAACAGCCACAGGTGTAACCACGACATTACAAAACCCAAT
>JAGCRE010000106.1 GCA_017964865.1 Alphaproteobacteria bacterium
AAGAAGGTATTGTAGAGATTTATGGACAAACCAAAGAAGGCTTCCTTGGGGGATTACAGATTTTAAGTGATGGTCGTGTTCAGATAGTAAATTCAAGACATGAAAAGAGAACAGAAATTGCCAAAACACGTAATGAATCAAATCGTGCAACGATAAAATTCTTTGGCGATGTGATGAACGGTGTTGGTGGTGTGGTTTGTGACTTTAACAATACGGTTCGCACAACAATCATAGAGGGTGGCAAGGTTGTTGGAATTACAATACAAGAATTTGGTGCAACGGTTCGAAACGTTTTAGATAACGCAACAAAAGTTACAGTGGAAAGTATGGAAAGCGGTGTCGAACTTGTTGTTAATTACAGCAAAGAAAGAACAAACCGTATAAAGATACGTGCAAATCGCACTGTTGAAATTGCCGGTGAGGTTGGTGAAACAATACGTGGAACATGGAAAACAACAACAGATGGTATTGTAAATATCTATGCAACGACGGGCGAGATATTTATAGGTGGATTAAAAATCTTAAAAGACGGAACTGTTGAGATATTCAAGAGTACCGGTGCAACAATACAAACAATCGTAAAAGCAAAAACAGAAGCGTATATAGCAACAATAAAGTTCTTTGGCAGTATAATCAGTGAATTTGGCGAAACGGCCCGCACAGCAATTATAGAAGGTGGCAAGGTTGTTGGAATTGCAATACAAGAATTTGGTGCAACGGTTCGAAACGTTTTAGATAACGCAACGAAAGTTACCGTAGAAGGTATGGAAAACGGCGTAGAACTTGTTGTTAATTACAGCAAAGAAAGAACAAATCGTATAAAAATACGTGCCGACCGGACGGTTGAAATTGCCGGTGAAGTTGGTGAAACAATAAGGGGAACCTGGAAAGAAACAGCAAATGGTATTGTAAATATGTATGCAACAACAGGCGAAGTATTTATTGGTGGGTTAAGAATTGTAAAAGACGGAACTGTTGAAATATTCAAAAGTACGGGTGCAACAATACAAACAATCGCAAGAGAAAAAACAAAAGCATATATAGCCACAATAAAATTATTTGGCGATGCAATCAATGGGTTTAACGAAAATGTCAAAACCTGGATAATTGAATCGGGCAAGGTTGTTGGTGTTACTATCCAAACCGCTGGGGCAATAATAATGAATGCGATGGATAATGCGACCGATTTTGCAAAACACTTTACCAGCGAAATTGTTGGTGGTATCGAAGCGTTGCAAATAAATTCGGCAAGATTGCGTAAATTAGAAGAAGACATTGCAAAATGCACAACCCAGGAACAAGTTGCAGAAATAATTGCAGTAGCCTTGCGAGAGGCGGAACTTAATGACAAGCAAATTGCCCAGGTGCGTGAAATGATAAACGAATATGCAATTGAACAAAATCAGCATTTCGAGGTGATTGAAAATAAAATAAAAAGTTTGGAACAAGAAATATACGAAATACAGCAACAAAATATCATATTTGCAAGTCAAATTGCGGGATTGGGTGTGAAATATACCAATATGCAATCACAATATAACAGCCTGGCAGCAGAGGTTCGAACCAAAGTTAATGCAAAACAGGTTGTTAATTTGATTATCGAAAATACCCAGAGTTTCACAGAAGGTCAAAAAGAAGAACTGTATAAGATTTTGGATGAATATACCAAAAAATTAAGTCCAGGCCAGCGTGACGAAGTGCAAAGTATGATAACATTATACGTTGATCCAATTGTCAGGAAATTGAATTCGAAAATAAACCTTGAATCTGACCGTCGTGTTGCAGAATCACGGGTTGCATCGGCAATGTCGGTATTGAATTCTTTTGCCGCCAGTGCAGATGTCAGTGTTTGGAAAAATGCCGAAGGGAACTTTAACGGTGCACGTTTGGCATCTGATTCTATTGCCGGTGTGGTGCTGGGGACGGCGGGCGGATTGATATCGAATTCGTTGATCAAGAAAAGCCAGACCAAGAAAGGATTTGAAGACATCCGTTGCACAGTTGGTGGCCAATTTGTCGCCGATTATGACGATGACTTTACGGTTGGTATCAAATAAATTTAACAAATAACATTATTTAACCGCCCACCCGGGCGGTTTTTGTTTGTCGTGACCTTTAGCGATTGACAATTTTGTTGTTTGTATTATATTTTAATGTATGAAAGCAAAAAAGTTGTTTTTATCATTGTTGATTGCTGGGGCCGGTTTCGTTGGAACCGACCAGGCGATTTTATATATGTATATAAACAAACATTTTTCCAATCCTGATGACTATAAGAAGACAG
>JAGCRE010000107.1 GCA_017964865.1 Alphaproteobacteria bacterium
GTTGCGTAAACGTGGATACGATCCAATCGTCTATCGTTATTTCGTAACTTTGGGACATTTCCAAAGCCAATTAGCATTTTCGTGGGACGCAATGGACGCGGCGACAAATGGATATAAAAACATTGTGCGTCGTGTTGCCGACATAATTGCGAACAAATCGGGCGATTTGGACAAAGACGTATATGATACGTGGCACGATAAATTGCTGGCACCAACGTCGGACAACCTTAAAACCGCGGAAACATTGGTTGTTTTCCAGGAATTGTTACGTGATAATTCGGTAAATAATACGACCAAGGTTGCGTTGGTTGAATTTATCGATCGCCTGTTGGGTTTGTTGTTTATCGAACACGCTGAAAAACTGATTGCGGCTGAATCTGAATCTGCCCCGGCGGAAATTGTTGCGTTGGCAGAACAACGCACCGCGGCCAAGGCATCAAAAGATTGGGCAACCGCAGATGCGTTGCGTGACCAGATTGATGCGGCGGGGTGGGTGTTAACAGATACACCGACCGGTCCAAAACTGATCAAAAAGGCATAAACAAAACCGCCCATTTGGGCGGTATTTTATTTTTTATAAAAAACACAAAAATTACTTGAAATTTCGCATATTGTGGTGTATATTTGACCCCGTTACAACCTAAGGGAATTTCCATGAATTATCCATATATGCCAAAATCTACAGCACTGTGGTTGATTGAAAACACCGCATTGACGTTTGAACAAATCGCAGATTTCTGCGGTCTGCATGAATTAGAGGTGAAAAATATTGCCGATGCCGAAACGTATAAAATCCAGGGATTAAACCCGATTTTGAACGGCCAGGTTACACGTGAAGATATCGAAAAGTGCGAAGCCGATCCAGACGCACGTCTGACATTGCGTGAAGAAATTGTTGCGGCCCAGAATGCACAAAACAAGAAAGGCGTTGGTTATACACCAAAATTACATCGTCAAAATCGTTTGGGCGGTATTTTGTGGATTATTAAAAACTATCCAGAATTGTCGGACGGTCAAGTTGCACGCTTAATGCGCAGCACCAATCCAACCGTCGCATCAATTCGTAACAAAACGCACAAATCTTATTCTTTGATTCAAATTCAAAGCCCAATCGTATTGGGTTTGGTTTCGGAATCTGCGGTGCATGATGCAGTGGCCAAGGCACAAAAGAAAAGCAAATAATATATTCCAAAGGGCGATACATGGCAAAGAAACTTGATGACGCAACCAAGTTATTGATTGACTCGTTGCCGGAAAATCTTCAAAAATTGGCAAGTTCTGCGGTTGATGTTGGGTATTTTTCCCAAATGGATTTTAATGCCGCAACCGAAGCAGACGAAGTGCCAAATGAAGAGCAAGAAGAAGTTATGGACTTCTTTACCCAAGATTTGGGTTTGGAATTGCTGGAAACGGACAATTTTTCCCGCGATATGGAAAAATACTATGCCGATGAAGACAGCGAAGAAAATCGTGATAAAACCCGCAATTTATTGAATGCCGATGCAGAGCAGGTTGATGTCAACGATGAAGATTATGAACATTTTGCCAAACAGTTGGAACGCAGCCAGACAGGGACCCTGGTTTTGGGTGTCCAAGATTCTGTGCAGTCATATTTGAAACAAATTGGAACGGTCCAGTTATTGACCGCCGCGGGCGAGGTCGCAATTGCCCAACGTATCGAAGCCGCTTCTCGTTTAATGGTCTATGGCCTGTGCGAAAGCCCAATGACAATCCAGGCGATGCTTGATTGGTATCAACAGTTATTGAACGAAGATATTCGTCTGCGTTATATCGTGAATTTGGAAGTTATGTATTCGTCTGAATCCGAACAAAAGTCATTGGCCGCATTGTCCGAAGCGATGAAATCCAAAGGTGTTGACGATGTTGACAGCCTGGACGATGAAGACTTAGATAATTTGGAAGAATCGACCGTAACCGACGAAGATGACGACGAAGACGAAGATGATGAAGACGAAGATGGTATCAAAAAAGAAGACACCCCACGTGGAACGTCGGGTGTGCCAATTCCGGTTATGGAAGAATCTTTGATGCCAATGGTTTTGGATTTGTTTGCAAAAATCAAACGCACGTTTAACGGTATGCAGAAATTACAGGCCAAACGTTTGGAAAATCTGCTTACGTCATCAAAACCAGACGAAGCGTTGGAAAAGAAATATGCCAAAATGCGTTTAGAATTATTTGAAAACGTCAGCAAAATCCGCCTTAATGACGACAGAAATGCCGAAATCTTGGAACAATTAACAAAACGTGACCAGTTGTTGATGGGTTTAGAGGGTAAATTATTGCGTTTGGCAATGGCGAACAAGATTAAACGCGACGATTTTTTGGCCGAATACACTGGAAACGAAATTAATCATAATTGGACGAAAAAACTGGCGAAATCAAAGAATCCTGCTTGGGTCAATTTCGTTAAGAAACATGAAAAAGACATATTAAAGATTCAAGAAGACATTACCGCAATCGCATATGAAACGGGTCAGCCAACCGCAGAATATAAAAAGGTTGTGGAACTGGTTCGTCGTGGTCAAACCGAATCTGCACGTGCAAAACGCGAAATGATTGAGGCGAACTTGCGTCTGGTTATCAAATTTGCGAAAAAGTCCAGCAATCGCGGTTTGGGACTTGATTTCTCGGATTTGGTCCAAGACGGTAATATCGGTTTGATGAAGGCCGTTGATAAATTTGACTATCGTTTGGGAAACAAGTTTTCGACGTATGCAACCAATTGGATACAACAGGGTATTTCCCGCAGTATTGCCGACCAGGCACGAACAATTCGTATCCCGGTGCATATGATTGATAACATACATAAAATTCAACGTGCATCGCGTCAATTTATGCATAAATATGGCCGTAACCCAACTGCCGAAGAATTGTCCAA
>JAGCRE010000010.1 GCA_017964865.1 Alphaproteobacteria bacterium
CCAATAAAGATTCTGCGATTTCAGCCCTTGCTTATAATGCGGCTTTTTCATCTGCATTATCATTACATTTTTTCACCCCAAACAACACCAATGCCATTGCAATAGCACCTGTTGTTGAGAAAATCAAAGCATCTTTTGTTCCTGCTCTCATTTATTTTTCCTTTTTGTTTCTAATAGCACCAATAGTATAGACAAATTACAACTATTGTCAAGCACAAAAAGAATAAAAGCGATAACACAAACTTTGTTTTTCCCTTTGCATAGAATTGTGTTTTTTGGTATAATTTCCATATTAAGTTAAGAGAGAAATGTTCAAAAAACTTGCATTTTTAACGGTTTTTGCCGTATTTATGCCAACCGTTACGCATGCGGCGTGTTCACATGCGAATTTGTTGCGTTGTTTAGATTCCGTATGTGCAATAAATTTATCGACAAATCCGGCGGCCCGGTGCCAATATTGTGGAACAGCAAATGCGGGCGAGCCAGAATCCGGGGGTATGAAGAACGTATCTGTTGGTGGTTCAACCCGGTATAATCTTACGGAACGCGAATTAAAAAAGGCACCAACCGACCCGGGCGAACGTTATGTTTGGGCAACAAACCAATGTATTTCTCGTGTTGCCGGTTGCACCCCGGACGATGTATCGGAAACGTATGACAAATTGATTGAACAATCTTGTACTGCTGCGGGCATATCGGCACAAATGGAAACATTGTCGGGCAAATTGACCAAGACAAAAACCAGGGCCACATGCACCAGCGAAATAACCGCATGTATCCAGACCAACACAAAATGTCATACAGACTTTACCGGATGCCAATCTGATTCTGAATTTACAAGATTCTTTTCCGAATGCATTGCAACGGTTACGGGTTGCGATGAACACACGACAAACCTGCGTTCGGAATTGTTATCTATGCGTGCAACGGCCGAAAAGAACGCATCTTTGGTTTTAACATCTATTGTCCAGGCATATCAGTCGGATCGCGCAAAACGTCTGGCACACGCCAAATCAACATGTATTAATAATTCGGGTCGTGAATCTTGCATTAACCTGGTGTGTAATCAGCGTATGCCGAACAAATGTGCCGACGGTTTCAGCGATGAAATATCCATGGCGACAAGTTTATGCAAGTTTTATGACACAGCATGTGCGACATTAAAATGATAATGAAACGGAACGCATTTTTGATATTTGTATTTATGGCGTTAACAACGTTGATGACAGACGCGGCGGTTCTTTCACGTTCCGCGTCACGTGCGTCCCAGTCGCGTGCACCAACAATGTCGGCCAAGATAAATAACAACAGCAACAAAACCGTATCAACAACCACTGCTACAACACAGACACAAAGCGTGGCTCAGCCAACGGTTGTAAATAATAATGTTGTAACGGAAAGTTTGGTCTTTGAACCGATTGAAAATAAAACATCACAATTTGATACAATTCTGGACAATGCATCACAATCGAACACTGACGCGGCTGCATCATCACTGGCAGAAATGGTTCGTGCCCAACGTGCCGCACTGGACGCGACATCGTTAACAACGACCAAGGCAACCCAGACCGCACAAATCAACGCATGCGATACGGGTCTGCGTTCATGTATGACTGACAAATGTGGTAAAAATTTTGCAAAATGTTCATCTGATGACGATACGATATTTGGAACAAAACTTGACGCGTGCCGTCGCAGTTTAACATGCACTGCAAATGAATTTAAATTGTTTGCAACCGAAATAAAGGCTGATCGTGCCCAGGCAATTAAATTAAAGGCGTTTAATGATATTCTGGACTGTGGCAACGAATATGACCAGTGTATTTTGAACCAGTGTGGCACAACATATGCCAAATGCATTGGCAAGCGTGATAGTGACACCGCAATATCAAAATGTTCATCGATTGCAAATCGTTGTCGTGAAATGGATAATGGCCTGCCCAATCGTGCGATGTCTGTATTTGCGACCCTGCGTCAAAATGCAGAACGGCAAATTACAACCGATGAAAAACAACTTTACACCATGCGTGACAACATGCGTTCGATATGCCAGCGTATTGGTGCAATGTTTGACGACCGCAGTTTAGATTGCGTATATACTGTGAATTTCTATGCGGGCGAAGATTCGACCCTGTATGCGTCCAAGAAGTTATATGCGGGTTCCACATTTGATTGCACACCGAATTGGTTTGGCATTGACGTAACGACATTTATGGACAACGCATATCGTCGCACACGTGAACAGACATCGGCATCATCTGCGATGTTGGGTTCTGGGGTCGGTGTGGCGGTTGGTTCATTAACATCTGGTGCAATTGATCGTGCAATCGACACGAAAAAGGCAGACAACGCCCTGGAACGTGCGAAATGCGAACAACGCGAAGACGGTGCCTGGAAATGGAATTCGTTCCTGGGCAAATGTGTCGAAGATAAAACCGAAGAAAAAGAAGCCAAAAAACAGGCAAGACAACAACAACGGGCTGAAGACAAAGCAACCGGTAATACTGGGATAAAAAAAGTGGCTAATGCGGTCAAGAACGGTGCAACCAAGGTTGCCGATGGTGTCAAAACCGCGGGCGGCGCTGTTGCTGGTGGCGTTGGTGCGGTTGGCGGTGCTGTTGCTGGTATGTTCAATGGGGGTGACGACGAAGCACAAGAATCCCCAGTCGAAGAAGAAGTAGT
The DNA here is from genome assembly GCA_017964865.1 of Alphaproteobacteria bacterium. Next base: position 2,683 of record JAGCRE010000010.1, read on the forward strand.
AGCAGATGACGGTCCAACCAAAAAAGAAAAACGCCAAGCCCAAAGAAAGGCAGACCAAGAACAACGTCAAACAGACAAGAACATAAAAGCCTGTAAAAAGAACGGTGGCACGTGGAATGATGATGGTTGTTTATGTCCAAACGATGCAACCCCAGATACCAATGGTGAATGTCCAAAGCCCCAGAAAGAAAAACAAATAACAGAAAAACCATTAAGCAATAAAGAAATATGCGAACGTGACGGTATTGGCAAATGGAAACGTAACAAATGCGACTGTCCGTCGGGATATATGACAATTAATGATATCGAATGTCAAAAAGTTGAAGAAGAAGATGTTGGTGGTGATAATACTGGTGGCGGTGCAGTAATAAGTGCCCCTGTTCGTGATGGTGGTGAAGAGAACCAACAACGACCAGCAGAAGGATCTTCCTCTTCTCAGCAACAACAAACAGGAAGCAACAGGCAGATAACAGAATGTTTGAACACGCCAGATATTCAATCGATATATCAAATAACAGGTAAAGATTATGCGGAATTCAAGAAAAAAACTATGTGTTACTTACTCAAGAATTATTGCACCAACCTGGAAACAGTATCCGACGCAGACTTCGGTATCATAAGTCAACAATTATCCTATAACCGCTTTAGCTGTGGATCAAAAGAACACGACAAAACAGGCGTTGATACACAACAACTGCGTAGAGACATCCAACTATTTTATGATTGTAATGGATACTCTGACGATTCAACATGCAAGAAAAATGCAAACGGTTTATTACAAATTCCTGACCCATCCACTGGCAAATTCTCTGGCACCACCCAAACCCCACAAGTGAAACCAGAACCACAACCGACCCCAGAACCAGAGGTCCCAATCGCACAGCAAGAACAACCACAACAGCCCGCGACTACCCCACAATATAATTCTATATATGACATTTCTGCAAAAAACCAGAGCAAGTGGAACAGTGCTGCTCTGCAATACTTACAGGACAAGTATTGTGTAACACCTGCAAATAATAATGTAACCTGCACCGCCACATCAAACAGTGATGTAAGATGTAAAAACGACCAATACAAACCGGAATATACGGCCAACCAACGTAAAGCAGACGTTGCGGTTATATGCGAGGCCGGATCAAAAAGATGGGCAGACTATGCTGTGAAAAATGCCGACGGAACATATTCTGTTCCAAAACCCACTGTCGTGTCACAAAAGAACACCAGCACCAGTAATGTTGACACCCGTTGCAAAATGGAATTAAAAATGGCGATGTTCAGAGACCCATCGAAATACGAGAGCGAACTTGAACCCATATACAATACATTATTCGAACAATACACACAAGGCAGTGCCCCCGCAGACAACCCAGAAACAGGAAATTGTAACGGCAACTACTATTCGTGCCAACCGGGTGAAAAACATTCGCAGTGTATACCAGAAAACGTAAGAGCATGTCTTGCATATATTGATGCAAAAGAACAATACGCAAACGAACAATGTAAAAACAATTAACAACCATGAAAAAGATACTAATTGCATTTTTGATGTTCACACTTTCGGTTCCGGCCTTTATCGCCCCCGCCCCAACCTTTGCAGATGAGTTCGATGAATCCACAATCTCAAAGGTAGCAGAACGATTGGCACAAAATCAAAAAGCCCGATGTGAAAATCACAAACTTTATAAACTTGAATCTGTTGTTGGTACTGGGAAAACAGAACAAGATGCAATAGACAACTGGTCCCAGCAAGCACGCGAATATATGAAACAGTATTGTCTTTCAAACACACCAAATGCTGGAACTTTTGATAAAAAATGTGGTACTGGCTCTGGCGAAAGATATGGGCAAATGATTGGTTATAAATGCAACGAAGAAATCACGTGTGAAAATGAGAAAAACCAAAGAAACAGCGATCAATAAGATTACCAATCGCTCCCACCGCCATCATCATTAAGCACGCTTTTACAAAGCGATTGAGCTTTTTATATTTCCAAACATAGTAGCCGATGATTAAGAAAGCACCAACGAGAGCTACGATAATATAAAGGACATGATTGACTGCTTCGTTAGAAAAGCCCATAGAGAATGCCGCGTTTGGATTCTCAACATAGTTGATGGCTAAGAAACCTTTAATCAAAATAATGCCTTGTTCAGATTGCGCTAAAATGTAGTCACGATTAGCAGCAACCACTAGTTTAGTGGTTAAGTCGATAGCTAAAAGCAAAATGGCTAGCCAAATA
>JAGCRE010000108.1 GCA_017964865.1 Alphaproteobacteria bacterium
GCAATCAAGGTTCGTGATTACGAAGTTCGATTAACCAAAAACAAAGAAGAACGTCGCCAGGTGCGTGCATTACGTTACGCGGTATTCTGTGAAGAAGAGGGGGCATATGCCACCGAAGAACAGAAAAATCTTCGTGAAGAATATGATTCTTTTGACCGTTTTGCCGAATATATGGCGGTGTTACACAACGGTCGTGTTGTTGGGTGCTATCGTATTATTGACCGCGAAGCCGCAGAAAAAATGGGACGTTTTTATACCGAGGCCGAATATAATATTGCAAAATTGAAGAAGGTTCGTGGCAATATTGCCGAAATGTCACGTGCGTGTGTTGATGTAAATTATCGTGATAATGCGTTGGTAATGCGATTGCTGTGGGCGGGATTGTCGGAATATGTATTGCGTCGCAAAGTGCGTGTTTTATTCGGTGTTGCGTCGTGGGTTGGTCAAAAACCAGGATTATCGGCACATGCGATTTCATACCTGTATTACAATCGTTTGGCACCGGCACGTTTACGTGCAACGGTATTAACCGAAAATTTCCATGAAAGTATTGATCCAGAATTATCACGTATGAACATTATGCCAGAAATATTCGTTGATGAAGAAGAAGCACTGCGTCAAATGCCACCATTGATTAAGGGTTATTTGCGTATTGGTGCAGATTTCGGCAAGGGTGTTTTTGTCGATAAGAATTTCAATACATATGACGTATTTGTAACACTGCAAACAAAAAATATCAGTGCCGCATATCAAAAACATTTCTTGGGTCGCGAAAATGCGTTGGAAGATTTGTCGGTTGATATTGACGATGGTGCAGTTAAAACAATTGGTAAAATCGTTCTTTTCCCGGTAACAGGCCCATTAAAGGTTTTGGGTTCGGTTGTGCGATTCTTTCTGCGTGAAGATGCAGATGATGCGGAATATGTCGAAGATACTGATAAAGATGCCGATAAAGAAGCGGAAGTGTAAGTTATGGCTGTGCGGAAACAAAACATTTTTAACACAATTACCGGCGGAATTCGTATGGGACTGTTCTGGTTTATGGTGATTATCCAGACGCCAATAATACTTTTGTTGCCACGTGGTCGTGTGTCGGTTGCATATATGCGTGTGTTTATGTGGTTCTTGCAAATCATATCTGGCGTCAAATTACGTGTGCATGGTAAATTGGTCAAAGACAGACCGTTGTTGGTTGTGTCTAATCATATTTCTGTGTTTGAAATTGCAATGTTTCCGGTTGCTTTCGGGGGCAGTATTATCGCCAAGAAAGAGGTTGCATCATGGCCGATTGTTGGTTGGGTTGCAAAAAAATTCGGTGTGGTTTTTGTTGATCGTAATCCATCAACCGCCGCCGATGCGTTAAGAAAAGTTCATGAAACATTGGCAAATGTGAAATATCCAATGTTTGTTTTTCCCGAAGGAACCACAACAAACGGTGCATATGTAAAACCGTTCAAAAGCGCATTGTTCAATGTTGCCGAAGGAACAGATTTAACGGTCCAGCCGGTTGTGGTGAACTATCGTTTTCGTAATGGCGATGTGATAAATGATGTTGATATGGCGAACCACTATGCATATTTTTCCAATGCTAAAATGGACAAGGGGCCATTGTGTGAACGCGAACGCAGTGCGTTTGGGCAATTATATCACGTTATGATGTTGGGCGGGATGATGATAGAATTTACTGTTTTGCCAGTGCCAGATATAAAAGGGTTAAACCGCAAGGAAATCGCGACCAAGGTTGGCAATATGGTTTCTGAAAAGTATATGGAATTAAAGGACAAAAAATATGAAGATTGAAAATTTGTGCGTTAAAAGATTGATTGGCGATGTCGCGGGTGCAACAACGCGTGGTCATAAAATCGCGGTCAAGGGCGGATATATTCACCAGACGTTCCAGGGTGGGTATACGTTTTCACCACTGGGGTGGCGTGTGATTCAAAACCTGGAAAATATTATTCGTGATGAAATGAACAAGATTGACGGCCAAGAAATTTTAATGCCTGTTGTGTCAACGGCTGATTTGTGGCGTGAAAGTGGTCGGTATGATACGGTTGATGTGTTGGCTAAATTCAAGGGACGTTCGGGTGCCGAATATGTTTTGAACCCGACACACGAAGAAGTCGTTGTTGATTTTGTTAAAAGTGTTTTGGAAACATATCGTCAAATGCCATTTATGGTTTATCAAATTCAAACAAAGTTTCGTGATGAATTACGTGCACGTGCGGGATTAATACGGACACGTGAATTTATTATGAAAGACGCATATTCTTTTCACGAAACCGTCGAAGATTTGCAGGCATACTATGACAGATGTTTAAATGCGTATCATAATGTATTTCGTCGCTGTGGGTTGAAAAACGTTGTGCATGTATTGTCTGCAACAGGTGATATGGGGGGCAGTGTCGCACACGAATTTCAATTAATTAATGAAATGGGCGAAGATACAATTTATCTGTGCGATAAATGTGGATTTAATGCCAATAAAGAAGTTGTTGATGGGGAAACAGAAAAATGCCCACAATGTGGTGCAAAAATGCGTTCTGTGCGTGGTGTTGAAATTGGAAATATTTTCCAGTTGGGAACAAAATATTCTAAATCTATGAATTTGGAATATGCCGCTGCGGATGGTTCAAGCAAAAATCCAATTATGGGATGCTATGGAATCGGAGTTGGGCGGACAATGGCGGCAATTATGGAAGAAAGCGCCGATGAATTTGGCCCAATTTGGAATATGGAAACGGCACCTTTTGCGGTCGAAGTAATTGGACTGGCCGATAAAGACGGTCGCACATTACCATTGGCAGAACAGATTTATAACGATTTACGTGCAGCCAGGGTTGAGGTTTTGCTGGACAATCGTGATGCACGTGCCGGGGAAAAATTTGCAGATGCAGATTTAATTGCCGCCCCAATACGTTTAATCGTGTCGCCAAAGAATTTGGCTGATAATAAAATAGAGGTCAAATATCGTGTGAATAATTATGATGTGGAATCGTTACCAAAAACATTTGATGTTGATTCAGCGGTATCTGACGTAATAAAAACAATTGAAAAGTTGAAATAAAAAGCGGGGCGTTTGCCCCGTTTTTTAACGCGTTCGTAACATTCGAACATCATCAAATTCGGGGTATTGAATAAACATATTTTTTGCAATCGGGCACATGGGTAAAACATTTTTGTGCTGTTCACGTGCAATTTGACATACACACCGGACCAGGTTCAATTCAATATCGCTGTTTTGGTATTGGTCGTTGACTTCGGTATGATCGATTATAACGGTGCTGGGGCCGTTACGAGTAAATGTGATTTTGCCAATTTCACGTCCGTCACAATATGCGTAAAAACCATTACCCTGGTTAAAAGGTATGTATGTAACATCGTCTGACATAATTTTTTGTCCTTTACAGAAAAATCATAACATCCGTTTCACGCAATATAAATATGATTGTATGCCAGAATGCCCGGATTTTAGCCCCATTTCTACTTTTTTATAATTGAATCGAATTTTTTGCGAATAATGTTTGCACTGTGACGCAGACCCATCGATTCGACCTTGTCCATTTGTGGAACCAGTGTTTGACGCACACCCATATTACCGACAATTCGTGGCATTGATATGGCAACAGCCTTTGGCCCAACCCCATCAACAGTGCTGACTGTTAAAATGCGGTTTTCGTCGTTTATAATACTGCGAATTAAATCAGCCACCGCCCCGGCAATGCCGTCCCATGTTGCACCACGCCCGCGAATAATTTCGTATGCAGCCGTTTTAACTCGATGTTCAATTGTCGCACGCGTGTTCGGGGTTAATGGTGTTTTTGTCTGTTTGCAAAAATCGTTTATGCCAATCGCACCAATGGTTGCAGATTGCCATGCAACAATACTGCTGTCACCATGTTCGCCCAAAACATACGCATTGACCGATTGGGGTGATACCGACAGGTTTCGCGATAAAATAACACGCAGACGTGCCGAATCAAGCATTGTTCCCGTTCCAATAACGCGTGATGTGGGCAATTTTGATAATTTCTGGGCCAACATAACCATCACGTCCAGTGGGTTTGTAACAATAATTAATTTGACCGTTTTAGAATCAACATTTTGCATAACGCGTGGCACAATATCGGAAATAACCGCGGCATTTTTATGCAACAAATCCATACGTGTTTCGCCCGGCTTTTGATTTGCCCCGGCCGATATAATGACAATTTCTGAACCGCGAATTGCACGATAGTTACTGGCGGCTGTAATTTTTACATCGTATGAAAAAGCGGCCGCATGTCCCAAATCTTCGGCCGCAGCACGTGCCCGCACACCATCAACATCGAATAAAACAATTTCGTGGGCAAGCCCCGTATTCTTGACCGCGGTGGCAACAGCCGACCCAACCGAACCAATTCCAATTATTGAAAGTTTCATATTTTTTCTCCTGATAATGAACATTATACCACATTATGAAAATTTTTTATATGATTTAGTAAGAAAGCACTTGCAGGAAATAATTTTTATTTTCTATAATCACGTTACCAAGCAAAGGAGAAACAAAAATGAAAACATTATCAATTTTATCTGCCATGTGTGGCGTTGCATTTATGGGTGCGGCATCTGCGGCCGATATTACTGTTTACTATTCGCCAACATGCCCGCATTGTCATAATGCACGTAACTTTATTTCCAGCACATTGATTTATGAATATCCAGAATTAAAGGTAACCCAGGTCAATGTTATGGAAGAAGCTAATTATCCAAAATTCCAAGAAACATTGAAAAAATGTGAATACGAATCGGGTGGCGTTCCTGTTTTGGTTATCGGTGAAAAGTGCTTTCAGGGATATGGCGAATCTATGAACACTGAATTGCGTGAAGCCATTGAAATCGATATGGATGATGCGGCCAAATCAACAGCAACCGAAAATAAAAAGGCAATGGAAGAAGACGCAGAAAAGTTTAAATCGGAACATTCTGATCGAACAAGTGCAATTACAGAATATGTTTCTGAATCATCGGCAGATGAATCAAAAAAAAAATAATGTAGGTAAAGCCCAAGGCGAAGGTTCAACAATATGGTTCTATGTATTGTTAATCGCATTGGTTGCAGCACTGGGGTTTGTCTTGGTAGGCAAGGGTAACAAGAAAAAATAATATATTGGTAAAATCAAGATATGTTTGATTTAACAACCCTTGATTACATATACATCGTCATGATTTTGGTGTCCACTATTTGGGCAACAATTCGTGGCGGTGTATATGAAACTATTGCGACATTGTCGTGGGTGATTGCCGCGGTGGTGGCACGTTTTGCATCGCCAACGGTGGATGGTTGGTTACAACATTGGTTCAAATTATCAGAATCAACCGTTGGAACATTGGTCGCATCTTATTTCATTATATTTTTTGTTATTTTAATTCTGGTTGGATTTATCAATCAAAAATTACGTGATTGGATTCAAGACAGCATAATGAACGTAACCGACCATGCGTTGGGGGTTATCTTTGGCATTGTTCGTGGAATTGTCGTAATGGGGTTCGTGTATTGGGGGGCATTGTGGTATTATTCTGATGCACCAATATTGCCGTCGTGGTTGGCAAATGCCCGGACACGCCCAATTATGCAAATGACCGCGGTAAAGTTGGATGAATGGTTTGTGCCGGGACGTGAAAATAAATTACTGGCCCGCGATGTGGCCGGCACCCGTAATGCCCGCGAAATTTATGAAAATCTTATCAACCCGGCAATATCAAATAAATCGGCCGATAAACCAGCCGAACAAAAATCAGATTCAGACAGCGGCAGCACAAAACCAGCCACAGATAAGCAGCCAGCCGAGACAGGTTATAAATCGTCCGAACGCACCGCACTGGAAAACCAATTGTTGCAAATCGAAACCGCGGCCAAGATAAAAGATGCCCTGGAAACAAATAAAGAAAAATAGTTTCTTGGTTTCATAAAACAACCGCCCAAACGGGCGGTGTTTTTATTGTGTGATACATTTTATCTTGCTTTCAGGTATGCAGGGTTTAATATATACACATACAAAAATAACTATATACAGACAACGGAATATCAATGGAACTTTCACGTCGTGAAAAAAGAAAAATCATAATAAATGAAATCGCCAGATTTTTAGGTTATCTTACACTGGCGATATGGTTGTTTGGTAATCGTAAAAAAGATTAAAAATACCGCCCAAACGGGCGGTTTTTATTCCTGGTGCCAGTTGTCGGACTTGAACCAACGACCCTCTGATTACAAATCAGATGCTCTACCAGCTGAGCTAAACTGGCCTGGCGAGGGTTATATTACATTGTTGATTTATAAATATCAAGCACATTTTTAAAAATTTGATTTTTGGACTTTTTATGGTAATAATATAAGAAAAATAAAGGAGTCTTTGTATGCCTTTTTTTAATAAAGCATTACGGACCGAAAAGAAAATTATCGACGAATTGCATAAATTTCTTAGAAAGTCTGCAAAAATTACCCGTAAATTCGACGGAAACAAGGAAGTTTTTTATCTTGATAATATGGATATCAGTTTTGATGTAAAGTCCAAGATATTAAAGGCGGCGGATAAAAAGGGAACACAAATCGTCGCGATGAATTGTGATTTTACCCAAGATTCAGACCAACAGAAAAAATTTGATTGGTTCAGCCATCTGTTGGAATACGCCCGGGAAATGTATGACAAGAAAAACGCAAAGACGGCTAAGAAAGAGAAAATACAAAAAGCACAACAAAAGGTTAATCGGGTCAATAAAGCACTTGAACAACAAGAAAAAACCAGAATAGCAGCGGCACAAGAGTCTTTGCAAAGGCTTGCCAGGTTAAAATAATAAAACGGGCGGTTGTCCGTTTTTTTTGTTTTACTAACATTTGATTTTTGACAATTGTGTAGTATAGTCAAAAGAAAAGGGTTTTTATATGTCGCTTTATAATCAACTTGAAAACAAGGCAAAACAGGAATCACAGACAACAGAGGCATTTTTTGCCAATTTGACAGAAAAAATCGAGAAATCCAGATGGTTTTCTTGCGATGTCCAGGCAAATTGTGAAATTTATCGACTTGATAAAATAGATATTTCGTTCGATATACGTAAAATATATCTGGTTGTTATGAATAAAATGGGTATTGAAACCAAAAAAATGGATTGCCGGGACAGTGAAAAATCTGTGGCACAACAAAAAAAGCACGATTTGTTTTGTGAATTGTTATCTGCCGCCCGAACAAAAAACTTTGCAGAAAACGCAAAGCACGACCAAGAACAGCAACACAGCAGAAAACGTTGTGAAGTTGAAAGCATAAGAAATGAATTAAAGGCGTCAGTCAAACAGGTAAAAAGACATAAATTGGGAATTCGTGCACTTATGCGGCAATCTATGACGCGGGCATTCAGGGGTAAAGGGTTATAGAGATTAAACGCTTATGAAAAAATTACCAGAATTATTGGCACCGGCGGGAACGTTGGACGCGTTTAAAACCGCAATTCTTTATGGGGCGGATGCGATTTATGCGGGTCTGCCCGGGTTTTCAATGCGTGCACGTGCGAAAATTACCACCGAAGAAGTAAAGCAGGGTATCGATTTGGCCCATGCCGCGGGCAAACACGTGTATTTGGCTTTTAACCTGTTTGCACATGATGGGGAATATGCAAATTTACCGCGGGTTAGCGAGATTATAAATTATTTAAAACCTGACGCGTTGATTGTGTCCGATCCAGGTGTTGTTACATGGGTGCGGGAAAATCACCCCGATATTCCAATTCATATTTCAACCCAGGCAAACATTTGTTCATCACAGTCTGTTAAATTCTGGCAGCGTGCAGGGGCGTCGCTTTGTGTGTTGGCACGTGAATTGTCGCACAGTGATTTCAAGTCTGTGCGTGCATTATGCCCCGATATGAAATTGGAAATCTTTGTTCATGGGGCAATGTGTATGGCATATTCGGGTCGGTGTTTGCTGTCGAACTTTATAACGGGCCGGCCGGCAAATCGTGGGGCATGTGCCCAACTGTGCCGGTGGAAATACGATGTGATTTTACGTGAAGTGGAAACTGGTGTCGAAATGCCAATCGATGAAGACGAACGTGGTGCATATATTTTGAACAGTAAAGATTTGTGTTTAATGCCACGATTAGCCGAGGTATTGGAATCGGGTCCAGATTCATTAAAGATTGAGGGGCGAAATCGGTCTGAATATTATGTCGCGTCGGTTGTGCATGCGTATCGGGCGGCAATGGATGCATATGCACGCGACCCCGAACATTTTGATCCGGCACCGTTTATGGATGATTTGAATAAATTAGAAACGCGTGGATATACAACCGCATTCTTTGATGGGCCGTTACCACCCGATGCACATAATTTTGAATCGGCACGTTCGACGTCAAACTTTCATGCGGCGGGGGTAATTGTGGCGGTGGACGATGAAAAAATCACATTTGAATTACGAAATGAAATTCATGTGGGTGATGAAATAACATTTTTAATTCCAAAATCGGCGGATAAATTAACAATTAAATTACCACGAATCATAAACGCGAAAAATGGCGAAAGTATGCCCAAGATGTCTGCGGGCCAGCATAACAGCATAACGATACCGCGTGCGTGGATTGATCACGACTATGAAAACTTAGTCCCATTTGTTGTGGCATATAAACGGAAATAAAAAACGCACCATTTGGTGCGTTTTTGTTTTCTTATCTTTGGTTTTGTCGGTTGTGGGCAGTGGCAAATGCACGTGCATCTGCGACAACCGATATGAATTCCAACAGTATACGTTTATTTTGTTTGATTGTTGGTAATTCGTTTTGTTTTGTCATTGGTTGTGTCGCTGGCTTTGTAACCGTTTTCTGTTTTGGTTTGTATTGTGTCGACAGTGTGTTTATAACACCCAATGCATTTGATATGTCTTGTGGAATTTTTGCCGCAAATTCCCGACGTTTTTCCGGCATAAATGAAACAATTGCATCGCGATTTTTACTTGGCATAATGCGTTTCTTTGTCCGTCTGGAACTGACCGCATTGATAAAGTTCAGCATTCTGCGAACAGGACCGCGGTCCATTGTTTTGATTTTTGCCTTGATAAGTTCAAATGCGTTATGCGAAGCTGCACCAATTGTTTTGCCCGCCAATAATTCCCGACGAAACAGTGCAGTATAAAGTTTATGATGTGCATCCTTTAATTTTTTAAAGTCCGCAGGTGACATAATCATTTTTCTTTTCTTTTTCGGCTTTTGGGTTTTGGCAACCTGGGCCATGTTATTTTTTACCGTTTGCATGGCATTCCCCTTTGTTTTTTATTGTTCTTGTTTGTTCGTATATATTATAACGTGTCGCATAACGATATTCAAGGGTTATGTCAAGATAAAGTTTTTTTTGACATTATTTACATGATATAGCAATATATTCATAACCATATTGTAAAAATTGCCACCGTTGGGTTTCGGTGTTGGTATGGTTACCGGTCTTGCCAAAAATGGGGGTCGGTTGTTTCATCAAACTTAAGGAGAAAAACAGATGAAAAAAACATTAAAAATCGTAATTGCTGCATCGGTTTTGACAATGCCTGCATTTGCAGATACACCATTTGTTGCCGGTGGAACATTACGTAATATGGAAAATCCGTTGTATTTACCGTCGGCTGGCGAAATATACAGCAAAATTGGTTTTGGTGTTATGTACAAAATCACAGACAGCAACGATGCACAAAAGAAACTGTTCCATGATGGCAAGGAAGAATTTCCAATTTGGCGTCCAACATTAGATTTGGGTTTTGGTATTACCGATCGTTGGGCGATTCATGGTCAAATTGGTTATACACATAACCGCGACATTGAACGCTATGGGTTCCATTTGGGACGTTTGGGAACAACATATCGCATAATCAACAATGCTGGTTGGGTATGGGATGTCTATGGCGATTTGCATATGGGTGGTATCCAGGCTATGAAGGGTGCGTTGGTCAACGAAGGTGCCGGCCCGACATTCAGTTATGATAACTATTCAAATGGTCGTTGGGGATATCACGTTGGAACAAAATTTGGCAAGGTCTGGGATCGTTGGACAACCAGTGCATTTGTTGAATTGTTACGCACATGGGGTAACCACAACAACACAATCGATACAACAAAGATAACGTTGGCAGATTTAGGGGTGGGCCCAGCAGTGCCATTATCAACAATTGGTATTCCAGATGAAATATCGGTTGATTTGAAATCGACAACGGAATATGACCTGGGGGCGAATGCGTTTTATCAGGTTAACGACCGCTGGTCATTCGGTGTTGGTGTGAAATATGTTTACCATGCAGAAAATGGTATTGAAAAAGTTCACAATAAAATCACCAATCCAACGGGTCAGGCAGTTGCAAACGGTTTGATTGATAACTATAAGAAAATGCACGACAGCTTTGGCGAATTTGCACAGAGTTTCACACTTGCGTACCAGGCAACAGACAGTATGCAAATTGCGTGGTTCTTGGAAAATACTATTGATAACGGTCAGCGTTTAAATGCAAATACGACTGATTTAAAAATAGAAACAGCAATTCGTTTGAATGTAAAATTCTAATAAATTTCGAACGAAAAAACAAAAATACCCCACATTTTTGTGGGGTGTTTTTTTGTCTGTATAAAACACTTTTTTACGGGGGCGATTTATGATATAATAATACAAAAGGATTTCGGGGCGAGAATGAAAAAGTTCAGTGTTTCTGCCGCTTTGATTGGTATTGCGTTGGCTGCACCATGTGGCGTTGGTGCCGCGTATCCAGTATATCAAAACCCGAATTCGGCTAATCAAATTGTTGTAAACGGACGGACATTGTATTACCCAAGTGGGGCAAACGTTGTTACCCCCAGTATGGTTGCCCCAGCCCAACAGGGCCAGGTAATCACCGTAAATTCAAATGTCGCGGCCAGTCCATCGCGTATAACAGGCATGTTACCAAAGGTTGGGTCAAATGCCACCGCGGCGGGTCGCCAGTATTATCAGCCGGCCGATTTTGACAGACTTGCAGACAGTGGTTTATATGTTGGTCTTTCGGTTGGATACAGTGCGGGTGTTATGGGTTCAATTGGTGCCGATTATTCCGATAAAGAAAAGGCTTTCTTTGTTCCAGGTGCGTTCAAGGCGGCTAATTTCGACAAAGATACGGTTATGCCATTACAGGTTTCGGTTGGTGCCGCGATTAACAATGATGTTCGTGTTGATTTTTCATACTTGCGTTACAGCGGGTTGGCGTATCCAGACCATGTTGAAACATCGACTGGGGACGGTGGATTTGCAACAACAACGGTTGACGGTGGTGCGATTACTGCAAACGCCACGATGTTAAACGTGTATTATAACATTGATGCATATACTGGATATCTGGCGGGCGGGTCGTTACGTCCATATGTTGGTGTTGGTGCCGGTATTTCATTAAATACAATTGCCGATTATGTTGTATCTGATAATAACTATTACTATGAATTGACCGATGAAGAATTGCCATTGGTTCCAGACGGAACATTATCGGGCGTGTCGGACATTATTGCATATCACAACGGTGGCACAACAGAACAGTTGGCATTTATGTTAGAGGGCGGTGTTACAACCGAATTGTCGGGCGGGTTAAAAATAGATTTCTTTGTCCGCTATACGAATTTGGGCAAGGTTAAAACATCGGGCAGTATTGTTATGTCCCAAACAGAATGGTTGAAAGACAGCACATCGCCAACAATGGAAACCCAGGTCCAGTATGACAGTGTTTACCACTATACCAATTGGTATGAAAGTGGACGGCTGTCGATGGTTGATGTTGGTGCCCGCCTAAGATTACAGTTCTAACGCAGAATAAAAAGATATGGCACGCAAAAATTTGATTATGCATTATTCATTGTTTGTCGCAATGGTTGGCATTGTGATGGTGGGCGATGCGTATTCCGCGGTGCGTATTGGAAACGCGACAAAAAATCAGTATTATGCTAATCAAATGGCAGAACGCCAGAAAGCAATTCAAATGGCGTCTGTGAACGAAATTCAAAAGACATCGGGTAAAGATGCAGATGCGGAAAGAACATCCCCAGATGATGCAAAATTAGCGTTGTGTTCACAAATATATCCAAATGGTCAATTTGAAATCACACGTCCAACCGCAGGATTTGGCAAAGGTGGCGAAAAAACATGCACAGCGGTTGTTGAATTGCGTGGAATTGGTATGGGGCAAAATGGTTCTGATGCCGTATTGGCACGTGCCAATGTTGCGTCTGGATCGGCATTAAATTGCAACATTTCTGAATTTCCAGAATTATCATATACATTGGATGCACAAAACGTAACGTTCCCAGCAGATGCCGAACCAACAATCGAAGATGTTAAGAAAGTTATGAACCAAGAACAAAAGCAAAACGCGGGGTTAAAAATTGCGGCTGCGGCATTGGTTGGTGCGATTGGTGGAAATATCAGTGGTAAAAACGACCCGGGCAAAGACGGATTTATGGGCACAGATAAGGGTAAGATGAAAAATACGGCAATTGGTGCAATCGGTGGTGCGGCGATTGGTGCCGGGGGTTCGTATGCAGGATATACAGGCGGTAATATGATTATGTCCGCGGGCATAAATGCGGCCGCGGGGGCAACAGTTGCCAATATTATGGCGGCGGGTGATTCTGTGTTGCGTATCGAAAAGTGCAGAGATAATGATGGTAAAGAAACTGGTTCATCTTGTCTGTGGGGGTATGTTATTGAAGGGGCAAAATTAGAATCTGACAAAGACGGTTCGTTGTGCAAGGGGCCGGAATGTTATAAATACTATATCGATTTGGTTGACGGTTCCACAGTTATGCGTTGTGATGCCGACGGCACAAAATGTATGACGGCAAATAACCTTGTTTCAATATCTGTAAAAGGTGCCGGTGAGAATAAAACATTAGAGATGATGGAACGCAAGGATTTAGATGTACTGAAAAATGCAGAGATAATGATGGTAAAGAAACCGGTTCATCTTGTCTGTGGGGGTATGTTATTGAAGGGGCAAAATTAGAATCTGACAAAGACGGTTCGTTGTGCAAGGGGCCGGA
>JAGCRE010000109.1 GCA_017964865.1 Alphaproteobacteria bacterium
ATTGTCTAAACAACGATGTGGTGCATGGGCAAATTACCTGTGTCCAACGTGTTTGGCGGCTGGTGATTGCACATCACCATTTATAAAAAAGTATATCGGCAGTTTGTTTTTTCCGGGTAAATATGCCAAGGAAAAATAATACAAAAATGCCGGCATTTGCCGGTGTTTTTGTTTTTTATGTGCTTTTATGATATAATTCCCAACAAGGAGTTTTGTATGAAAGCCACAATTGCACTGATTTTATTGCTGACCTATACGGTGTTGGAAATTATTGCCTATATGCCGCAAATCATAAAGATATTAAAGACTAAACATGCAGACGATTTAAGTTTAACAAGTTGGTTTATGTGGATTACATCTGATTCTTCCTATCTGGCGTATGTTTTGTTGGAAAGCCCAGAACCAGGCGTTATATTTATTGGTGTGTTCAGTTTGGCACTTGTGCTTGTTGTTTTTTTTCTGACACTTTTTTATCAAAATCATGGCAAATCGAAAAAGGTGCAGCGGAAAAAGAAACATATTGCACATAGGCGATTTGCGGTGCGGGCGTAAAAAGCGATTGGGTTTATAAAACTTTTCCAATTTTTACTAAAAAATGATACAATGGGACAATCGGGGGAGAAAAATGAAATCAGAGCCAGTTGTTTCGCTGAATAAAATTAATAAAAGTTTTCCGCTTGCTATTGGTGGCGAACAACAGGTGTTGTTTGATATCGACATTATTATTCATCCCGGTGAATTTGTCGCAATTATGGGGCCGTCGGGGTCTGGTAAATCAACATGTATGAATATAATTGGGGCATTAGATTCTGCAACATCGGGAACATATAAACTTTATGGGCGTGATATTACAACAATGTCGCGTGATGAATTGGCGACGGTGCGTAATGAATATATCGGGTTTGTGTTTCAAAACTTTAATTTATTACCAAAACGAACAGTGCTGGATAATGTGATGTTGCCGTTGATGTATCGTGGGTTGCCAATGGCGGAACGCATTACCAAGGCACGCGAAATGTTAAAATTGGTGGGCCTTGAAAAATTCGAGACTTATTTTCCAACCCAATTATCGGGCGGTATGAAACAGCGTGTCGCAATCGCACGTGCGTTGGCGGGAAATCCAAAAATTATTCTGGCAGACGAACCAACGGGTGCGTTGGACAGTAAAATGGGTAATGAAATTTTGAAATTTTTTAAGAAGTTGAATAAAGAACTGGGTATAACAATTATCATGATTACACATGAATTTGATATCGCCAGTTATGCCGACAGAATCGTTCACATTTATGATGGTCGTATCGTTTATGATGGGCCGGTTCCAAAAAGTGAATCTGTATTAGCCAAAGCAGAACAAAAGGTGCGTAAATAATGACATTTTATGATGTGGCAAAGGAATCTTGGTTGTCAATCAGTGGGAATAAAATCCGTTCGTTTTTAACGGTGCTGGGGATTGTTATTGGTGTTATGGCGGTTGTTATTATGGTTGCTGTTGGGGAAACAGTAGAACAATCAATCACTGACCAGTTTTCGTCCCTGGGGACAAATACGATTATGATACGTGCAGGGGCGGCACAAAGTGCCGGTGTGCGATCGGGAAATCGTATGA
>JAGCRE010000110.1 GCA_017964865.1 Alphaproteobacteria bacterium
CGCCGGTGACATCAATGCAATATGGGCAACCACAGATTTAACATCGGGGTTAAACATTTCCAACCTAACTGGCGAAGTGTTATACAGTGCTGTGCACAGTCAATGTGTTAACCTGGTTGCCGATCACTGCTCTTCGAAATCATTATTAAACATGGTTGTTTCTGCGTACAGCATGTATATCGAGAACGATTGTTCATTGATTGCTAATTCGTTGGACAAGAAAAAAATCGCAGCCAACGCATCAATTCGTGAAGCGGAACGCGAAATGAACACCGCAAGATTAGAAAACTATGATGCCCACAATTCTTCATCTATTAATGAATGCATTGCAATGGTCCGTCAAGACGTGACCGCAGATGCGGCATGCGGTTCTAATTATGTTCATTGTTTGGATACAACGGGTCTGTATTTGAATAAAACAACCGGCGAACCAATATATACATCCAATTTTTATCAACTTGGCAGCACCATATCTGTGTCTGGTGATATACTAACCAATCAAGCAAATCGCACACTTGTAGCAGAATTAAACCGCAAAAGAATCTTTGCCGAAAACAGCCTTGATACATGTCGTGATTTGGCAGACGAAGTTTGGGACGAATTTATGCGCCAGGCAATAACAGAAATATACCAAGGTCAACAAACAAGAATTCGCACTGTGAAAAATGAGTGTCTTGAAGTTGTGAATAATTGTTATGACACACAAAGCAATTCCTTGAAAGATTTTAGCAACGTCAAAGAACAGTTGCTGCTGGGGGCCAGACTAGAATTATCCGAAGAATTGTGTCGTGAAAAATTGGAAGCGTGCAGTAATTTGTATGGTGGTGGTGAAAACGGATTGCAGGAACTTTTAACCACAATGGCGGATATAACTACGCAGAAAATTGCCCAGAATTGTTTCGAGACATTGCAAGATTACGCCAAACAATTATGTGCCGTTCCAAGTAACGACTCGCTTCATTCTTATCCATATGCATGTCGTGCTTATGCCCCTGGTGAACAACAGTATGCATCTCTATGGAAATGTAACAAAGAAACCCTCTCGCAAACACCCGACGATGATAGCGAGACAATATCGTATGAAGATCATGGTGGTTATTCTTGTTCCAAAAAGTACATATCTTGTAATAAAGATTATTATATGGTTTCTGCCGAAGGAGATATTATATTTCCACCATATGCCGAAGCTGCCCCTGGAAACGCATGTATAAAATGCCCTATTAATGGTTGTCCGACACAAAACGAAGACGCAGAAAACGGGGTTTTATACGTATCTACGTGTGGCGAAGATGATCACGCATATGCAGGGAGCCTATATCAAAAGCTTGTAAAATATGCTGTTCAAGCATGTTTGCGCCCTACAGTTGTTAATCGTTTGACAGACAGTTCTATTTTGCCAAACACTTTATTACAAGATGTTAATGCCACCATGGACTTGATCAAAGCTTCTATGGCATCTGCATTGAAAACCGAATGCGAACGAATTGGTGGATATTGGGTCGCTGCACAATGGAATAAAGAAGTCAAGGAAGAAACAAATATCGAATTATTTTTGCAATTTTACAACGAAACGGGCGCTAATAAACAGTGGGGATATTGCGCAGATAAAAATTCAATTGAAAAATATTACACCGGCATCACAGAAGAAGAAACCGAAGATCCACAAGATGGCGACGGTGACGGTGATGGTCCTGAACTTGACGGGGATGGTTAGAACACAATGAAATAAAGCGACTTGCAGAGCAAGGTAAAATCTGATAAAATGAATGTACTAGGGATGTAAATATGAGAAAGATATTTTTAATTTCATCACTTTTTGTTGTGACGAACGCTTTTGCGGCAACACCATGGTGGGAACAGCAAACGGTATGTCGTTTAAACCCTGCAAACTGTTATCCTTCGATGGGTGTGGGATATGAAGCTGAGATGTGGGATGCAACGTCAAACTGTTGGGGGCTTAAATTAGTCTGTGGCGAAGCATTAACGAATACCAACAACGCAACACCCGTTGGCTTGGCCGATATTTCACGTGGCACAAATATCAGCTCAGACTATGATATCAATATGTTAAACGGCGATTGCTTTGGTGTTCGCAAAACATCCGCTGACGGATCGATGACTTCTGTAAATGGGTCTTTTGTTCGTGTGTGGTGTAGTGGTATTTTAAGCAACGTAGATGAAACCATTGAAAACGGCGAAATTACATACGGTACACAACCCAACTGTCAAACATTGGCAGATGATGGTTATATCGCTATTCAAAATGGCAATTGTTATGGTAAATATTATGATCCATCACAATATTTCATTCAGTGCGCTGGGGAAACCCCAACATTAATTGTGTTAAACGGTGCAAATTATGAAACAGGTAATTCATCGTATCCATTAACCCAAGAAGATGCCGATACCCTGTTCAACAGAATGTATGAAAACGTACATAATTGAATATAAGACGGTTATATAATAAAATGCCACCATAATTGGTGGCATTTTTATATTTCAAAAAACAATCTATTATTATGCGGCCTTTTTCGCATCTGCAAAGATTTCCACAGGATCTTTTTTGCCGGCAACAACGTTCTTGTCGATTATTATTTCTTTCAAACCCGTTTTATCTGGTGCATCAAACATTGGACGCATTAATATCTTTTCCAGTATTCCACGCAAACCACGTGCACCTGTTTTGCGTTCAACCGCCATACGTGCAATCTCTCGCAAAGCATCTTCTTTTATATTTAATTTAAC
>JAGCRE010000111.1 GCA_017964865.1 Alphaproteobacteria bacterium
ATGAACAAGAACCCAATTCGCGGTATGTGTTTTCCGATGGAAACCATGCTTCGACATCGGTCATTTTAACCTTGTTGAATCCCATATCCCCGGTGCAGTTCGCAATTACGCGATACGGTAATTCCAAATCTTCCATAACTTCGCACAGGTTGTTTAATATATGTTCATGCATTTCGTCGCTTTGTTCCGGTGTGCAATATATATATTGTTCAACCTTGTTAAACTGGTGAAAACGAACCAATCCACGTGTGTCGCGACCCGCGGCACCGGCTTCTTTACGAAAGCATGGCGAAAAGCCCGCATATTTAATTGGCAAATCTTTTTCGTTTAATACTTCGTCTGCATGCAGGGAATTTAATATGATTTCCGCAGTTCCAGCCAAGCAACGATCCGTATCGGCCAACATAAACACGTCGTTATTCATAATGGATAAGTCTGTTCCCATAAAGTGCCCAGCATTGAAAATTGTTTGTGGTTTTGTGATTGATGGACATTCGACAAAACGGAAACCCTTAGCAATCAATTTTTGGATAACGTATGTTTCAATTGCCAATTGCAATTCGGCGGCTTCGCCCATTAAACAATATGTACGTGTACCACAAATACTGCCGATTTTTTCGGGTGCCCACCAGTTGTTCATGTCCAGCAAATCCCACTGTGGCCGTGGGGTAAAGTCGAATTCACGCGGGGTTCCAACACGACGAATTTCCACATTATCATTATCATCACGACCAATCGGGGCAGATGCATCCGGAATTTGTGGAACGCTGTGCAATAATTCGTCTAATTCCGTTTCGCGTGTTGCCAATTCAGCCATATCGGCGGCAATTTCATCACCAATCTGTTTTGATTTCGCAATCAGTGGTGCCTTGTCTGCGGCGGTCGGGATTTCGCGTGTGATTTTATTCTTTTCCGCCGTCATTGTTTGCGTAATTGTCTTTAATTCACGAACGCGGGAATCCAAAGCCAAAATTTCATCAACGTGGTCGGCAAACCCCTTAACCTGGCACGCATTTTTCACAACATCTGGATTTTCACGAATGTATTTAATATCTATCATTTTACAACCCCATTTCATTTAATCTTTGCCGGATTATAAGATTTTTTTATGCCGAAATCAATATATTAGTGGCTTGAATTTTTGGGTTTGCGTTATATATATAATATGCTATGATTCTGGCACAAGATAAAAGGAAAGGGTATGAATATCGATATGTATGATGTGATTATTTTGGGTTCGGGTCCTGCGGGTTTGACTGCGGCATTGTATGCGGCACGTGCGAACAAAAAAACAATTGTTCTGGGCGGACCAACATTGGGTGGGCAAATGTCCACAATTGCAAAATTGGAAAATTATCCGGGTTGGGCTGGGGACGGAATGTCATTGGCGGAATTTATGAAAAAGCAGGCGGAATCGTTTGGTGCACAGATTATTTCTGCGTCGGCAAAATCGGTCGATGGCGATGTGGAAAGTGGTTTTAATATCGCCGCCGACAACGGTAAAAACTATGTTGGAAAAACGGTTATATTCGCAACGGGTGCATCCCCGCGAAAGTTAGAAATTGAAGGTGCCAAAGAATTGGTTGGTCGTGGTGTTTCATACTGTGCGACGTGCGACGGATTCTTTTACTATGGCAAAGATGTAATGGTTATGGGTGG
>JAGCRE010000112.1 GCA_017964865.1 Alphaproteobacteria bacterium
AACAAAGTTCCGTAATGATTTTGAAAACTTGCGTTTGTTTTCATCAACAATCATACCGTTTGCAGACACAACACGAAAAGCAGTCTTATCAAACAATGCGACCGCCATTACCATCAACGCATAAAACCAACCACGTGTTTGATCCTGGCCTTCGATAATATAATCGGCTGGGAAAGTTGCTTCGAATTTATCTTTATTCTCGAACGGGTAATGCAGGTTTGCAAATGGCATAGAACCACTTTCCACCCAGCAATCCAAAACGTCGGTTATACGCTTCCAACCGTCTTTGGTCAGTTTGTCCAGTGTTGGACGATGCAGGTCATCAATTTTTACACCAAAGAATTCTTCCATTTCTGCAATTGAGCCAAATACTTTGTATTCACCGTCACGTTCCCAAATTGGTAATGGAACCCCCCAGAAACGATTACGTGAAATACCCCATGGGCGTGCCCCTTCTATCCACGACATAAATCGGTTTCCCGCCGATGTCCAGGTTGTGTCGCGTTTTGTTATTTCGACAACGCGTTCACGAATTTTTGGAACGTCGATATACCATGCGTCTGTCGCACGATAGATTAATTTTTCTTTACTGCGTGGGCCGTATGGATAACTGTGTTTATGCTGTGATTTTTGCACCAGTCGGCCATTTGATTTTAACCAATCGATGATTTTCGGGTTGGCTTCAAATATATTCATACCCGCCCAATCGGTAACTGTCGAATCAAAACAACCATAGTCATCAACGTTCAATATGATTGGGAACGTTGGGTCAATTGCACGTGCCGCATTATAGTCGTCTTCACCAAATGCGGGTGCGATATGCACGATGCCAGTTCCGTCACCGTCGGATACATAATCGGCCCCGATTACGGTGTGCAATGTTTTATGTTCGTCGTGCATAGATTTATAATAATCAAACAATGGTTCGTAATGCAGACCAACCAATTCGGCCCCCATAACGGTCCCAAGATTTTCAGATTCTGCAAAAATCTTTTCATATGCTTTTAATCTTGATTCAGCCAAAACATACACATGGCCATCATTGTGTTTCATACGAACATATTTCATATTTGGATTTACCGCCAATGCAGAATTTGCCGGCAATGTCCATGGTGTTGTTGTCCATGCGATAACCCGATCGCCATTTTCCATTTCAAACCATACGGTAACCGTATCATCAACAATGTCTTGATATTCACTGGATGCTTCACTGTTTGATAACACTGTTCCTAATTTCCAATCAAATGGATTGACCTTGAAATCTTTATACAATAAGCCTTTGTCATACAACTGTTTCAATGCCCAGATAACCTATTCAATAAAGTTTTTATCCATTGTGCGATAGCCGAAATTATCACCACCATCAACCCAGCGACCAATACGTTCAAAATAACGCAACCATTCGTTGGTATATGTCATAACATCGGTTTTGCACATATCACAAAATGCACCGATACCAGATTCCGCAACAATATCTTTGGCCGATTTACCCTGCTTTTTTTCAACACTGTTTTCGGCAGGCAATCCATGGCAATCCCACCCCAGTTCACGTTGAACATAGCGACCACGCATTGTTTGATAACGCGACACCATATCTTTGATTGACGATACACCCAAATGCCCCCAGTGTGGCAGGCCATTTGCAAACGGGGGACCATCATAGAAATTAAATGGTTCGCCCATTTTTGTCTTTTCCAGTGATTTATGGAACGTATCATCATCACGCCAGAACGCGATTATTTCATGTTCCATTTTTGTAAAGTTTGCTTTTGCCTCGGTCTTTGGATATGCCATGTTTTATCCTTTTTATTTATAAAAAACGGGCGTTCTGCACGCCCCAGCCACCGCCAAAGCGTGTCGCCAGTTTATCTAATAATAATTATTGTTTTCGTGTTCATTTTGTTTCTTTTGACTTGTTCCCCGAAGCCTTGGCGAAGGGGAATGGTGCCGGTGATAGGACTTGAACCTACGACCCCCTCATTACGAATGAGATGCTCTACCAGCTGAGCTACACCGGCAACGCAGGTTATCATAGACAACAAAACCCCAAATTTCAAGGTTTTTTATTATCTATTTTTGCCTTTATAATGCAATCTTAGATTACTGGTCAAAATCGTTTCCATTTCGGTAATGATTTTTTGCCGTAAGTCTTTTGGTGTGTCATATGGCAAAAAGTCCGCAGCATATTCCGACATTTGTTTTTCAAAACGTTTCTGCGAATCTTTTATCGTTTCTTTTGCAGGCATTTTATATGGGTCAATGTATGGTTTGCCGTTTGCCTTGTTTTTTGCCGCAACATATATTTCAAAGGTTGTGTTTGTTGGATAATCGTCATCCCAGCCAACATTATTCATATAAACAAAGTGATTGTTGCTTGGATTGAACTCTGCCATGCTTATATAATCCCAATGTTTTTCTATGCGATATTTTCCAAATGTGTATTGCCAGCAACTAAAAGTGCCACATACGGGATGCATCCCTTCGGTTTCTACAACATCATGTGTGGCCAGTTCGTAATAAATATTTCTTTTAAGGCCTTCGGTCAAATTTTCTCGCATTCTGTTTTCCTTTTACTTACATTTTTCCTGAATTTTCTGTGCAAAAATCTGTTTCATTTCATTGATAATTTGTGCGTATTTTCCTTTATCCTTGCGATAATCGTATGGAAAAATCTTTTTTGCATTTTGGGTAAAGACTTCCTCAAACTTATGGGCAGATTTTTTAACGGTTAACTCAGCAGAC